>DAOWBJ010000085.1 GCA_030634125.1 Victivallales bacterium | reverse complement strand
CGCGCGAAAAAGTTGGCTTGTTCGACATTTGCCACATGGGTGAATTCCGTGTAACTGGAGAAGGAGCGCTTAAAGCTTTAGATGCTGTTTTCGCGCGTCCGGTATTCAATCAGCGTATCGGTCTTTGCCGTTATAATTTTCTGCTTAACAAAGCCGGCAAAGTAATGGATGATTTAATTGTTTATCGTCTGGCTGAAGATGATTTTTTTATTGTAGTCAACGCCGGAACCCGCGCGGCAGACGCCGAGATGATACAATCACAACTGCCTGAAGATGTTGTTTTTGAGGATGTCTCAGATTTAACCGCGAAGCTTGACCTGCAGGGACCGCTTGCGGCGGAAATCCTCGCCAGAGCCGGTCTGGAAATTACTGACTTACCCAACTATTTCAACTGGATCGAAGTTGTAATTAATGATATCCCGGTTTTATTGAGCCGTACAGGTTATACCGGCGAACTTGGTTTTGAATTGTATTTCGATGTTGACAAAGCTGTCGGCATGTGGAATTACCTGCTTTCATTCGAGAATGTCAAGCCGATTGGTCTTGGTGCCCGTGATACTTTGCGCCTTGAGTGTGGTTATGCGCTTTACGGACATGAATTGACCGAAGACTATACTCCATTGGATGCTGGTTACGCCCCGATGCTTAAACTGGAGGATTTTACGGAACGTGAATTTACCGGAAGAGCGGCTCTGGAAGCGGCTCCGGCGGCGAACAAATTGATCGCGATTACTCTGGAAGGAAGACGTGCCGCGCGCGCGGGTGCTGATATTTTTGACGCTGATGGTGAAAAAATCGGTATTGTTACCTCCGGCGCTTTCGCGCCTTCTCTCGGCGCGGCTGTTGCCATGGGTTATATCGGAGCCGGGGAAACTTTGGGACTCGGCGACGAAGTGCAATTGAGTGCCGGACGCGCCACAATCAAGGGAAAGATTACAGACTTACCTTTCTATAAAGAGGGGACTGTAAGAAAAAAATTATAAAAAAATAAGCTTGACCGCTTAAAAATTATATAAGTTTTTGTTTTAGCGCTTGACAATATCCACTTTCAGGGTTAAATCGTGTCATAGCAAAAAAATAAATTTAATTCACAAAGGATAAACTAAAAAATGAAATATTATTCAGAAGCTCACGAATGGATAATGATTGAAGACGACGAAGCAACAATTGGAATCTCCGAATATGCCGCGGCGGAACTCGGGGATATTACCTATGTTGAACTTCCTGTTGAAGACAACGATGTCATTGTCGGCGATACTCTTGGAGTGATTGAATCCGTTAAAGCGGCTTCAGATGTTTACTCTCCGATTGGCGGAACAATTATTGAAGTAAATTCTGATTTGGAAGATAATCCGGGTTTAATCAATGAATCAGCTGAAAAAGCAGGCTGGATTTGCAAACTCGGCAACATTGACATACTTGAGCTCGATAATCTGATGACTCCGGATGCTTACGCAAAACACCTCAAATCACTTGATTAAAAACAAACCAGGGAGTTAAAGTGCCGTATATCGCAAACACGAAAGAAGATCAGCAGGCAATGTTTGAAACAATAGCTTGTACTGATTTTGCCGATATGTGGCGAAAATCTCAGGTCGTAGTGCCTGAACCGTCATTGCTGAACATCCCGGAAGGGATGTCAGAATTTGAAGTAATAAGCAAACTCCGCAAACTGGCGGCGAAAAACGCTACTGAATTACATACTTTTCTCGGTGCCGGCTATTATGACCACATAATCCCCGCGGCCGTAGGCGAAATAAGCGGACGTTCTGAGTTTTATACAGCTTATACTCCTTATCAGCCGGAAGCCTCGCAGGGAACTTTACAGGCAATCTACGAATATCAATCAATGATCTGCCGCTTAACCGGCATGCCGGTATCAAACGCTTCATTATATGACGGCGGCACAGCCTTGTTTGAAGCGATGATGCTCGCAATTCGCGCGACACGCCGCCGGCAGGTTGTAGTTTCCGAAGCAGTTTCACCGATTTTCCGCGAAATGCTTAACACTTACAGTTCCAACCTGAATATAGAGTTAATTCAAATTCCAGCCGGAGCAGACGATTCCGGCAAAGAGGAATTACTGAACGCCGTCAGCGACAAAACCGCTTGTGTTATCGTACAGTATCCAAATTTCTTCGGAACTATTGAGGCATGGGAAGAATTCAACGAACAAGTTCATGCTGAAAAAGCTTTGTCTGTCTGTTCGACTTATCCGGTTTCGCTGGCGCTTTTGACGCCTCCGGGTGAACTCGGATTTGATATTGTTACGGCTGAAGGGCAGAGCCTTGGAAACAGTCTCAATTTCGGCGGTCCTTACCTCGGAATTATGGCGGTAACAACTAAACTTATGCGCAAAATGCCGGGCCGGGTCTGCGGACGGACAGTTGACTCCGAAGGCAAAGACGGTTTTGTTCTGACTCTCCAGACGCGCGAACAGCATATCCGCCGTGAAAGCGCGATGTCAAATATCTGTTCTAATGAAAGCCTCTGCGCCCTGACCGCGTTGGTATATATGTCGTGTATGGGAAAACAAGGTCTTATCCAGGTCGCTGAACTTTGCGCCTCAAAAGCCGCTTACGCCAGAGAATTGCTTTTAGCGATAGACGGTGTCGAAGCTGTCGGCGGAGAAGCGTTTTTCAATGAATTTGTAATCCAACTGCCCTGCGACGCGGCGGAAGTCGTCGGTAAACTTATTGATAAAGGTTTTGCCGCCGGATTCCCGCTCGGGCGTTATTATCCTGATCGCAAAAATCAATTGCTGGTCGCGGTTACCGAAAAACGGACTAAAGAAGAAATAAAAGCTTTAGCCACAGCGTTGGAGGCCGTACTATGAAATTGATATTTGAAAGAAGCAAAACCAACCGCAGAGGAAGTTCTCTGCCCCAAATGGATGTCCCGGCGAAAAACGCTATACCAGAACAATTCAAGCGAAAACAAGCCGCTAACCTGCCGGAAGTTTCCGAACAGGATGTCATCCGTCATTACACTTTATTGAGCCGCAAAAACATGGGAGTCGATACCAACTTCTATCCTTTAGGCTCATGCACAATGAAATACAACCCCAAAGTCAATGAACGTGCAGCCGGCTTGCCCGGCTTTACGGAACTGCATCCCCTGCTGCCGCAGCTGCGCCGCGGCGGAGCTCTGACCCAGGGTGCTTTGGAAGTTATTTATGAAACTCAACGCTTACTCTGCGAACTCTTAGGTTTCGCTGACTGCACAACGCAGCCTCTGGCGGGAGCTCACGGCGAACTAACTGGTGTTATGCTCATGGCGGCTTACCATAAAGCCCGCGACGATAATGACAGAAAAGTTTTATTAATCCCTGACGCGGCACATGGAACGAATCCCGCCAGCGCGATAGTCGGCGGTTTTATCACCCGGACAGTTGCCAGCGATGCCGACGGCAATGTGGATATAGAGGATTTAAAGAAGTATTTAGGACCGGATACAGCCGGACTTATGCTCACCTGCCCGAATACCCTTGGATTATTTGACCAGAATGTAGAAGAAATCTGCCGTCTTGTCCATGAAGCGGGCGGTCTAAATTATTGTGACGGCGCGAATCAAAACGCTATTATGGGCAGGGTCAGCCCCGGTCTTATCGGTTTTGATGTAATGCACGTCAACATTCATAAAAGTTTTTCCACTCCCCACGGCGGCGGCGGACCGGGTTCAGGTCCTGTCATGGTCGGCGAATGCTTAGTTCCATACCTGCCGGTTTCAAGAGTACAAAAACGTGATGACGGTACATATACTTTGCGTTATCATTGCGAAGACAGCATCGGATATATCGCTCCGTTCTACGGTAATTTCGGTATTATCCTGCGGGCTTATGCTTACATGTTGACCTTAGGACGTGAAGGCTTGAAACGCGTCGGCGAAAACGCGGTACTGAGCGCGAACTATATGCGAGTTAAATTAGCTCCGTATTTCGACCAGAAAGTAGACCGCCCATGCATGCACGAATGCGTAATGTCCGCAACTCCGCAGGCAGCAAAAGGTGTTCACGCCCTGGACATAGCCAAAGCTTTAATCGACCGCGGCTTCCATCCGCCAACAATGTATTTCCCGTTGATCGTGCCGGAAGCCCTGATGATCGAGCCGACCGAAACAGAATCAAAAGAAACCCTCGACGAATTCATCAAGGCCTTAATCGAGATTAGCAATCTGGTTGACACCGATCCCGATTCAATAACAGCTTGTCCATTAACAACACCAATCAAACGACTGGACGAAACCCTGGCCGCAAGACAGCCAAACCTGGCAAGCATTTAAAAACGGATTTTACTGACCCAGGTTTGAGCTTATCCAAGCAGTAAAAGAAATTAAATTTTACTGCCTACACCAATTTAACGTTTAAAAGCTCCAGAATTTTCGCCTGCTCCTTATCGGGCTCCGAAATATTGCTTTTCACTACAACACCATTTATAAGATTGTCTACTTTTCTTATCGATTTCAACCGCTCTATGATAGTTTCAAAAGTTCCATTGCGTGCCACTGTAAATAATACGCAAGGTGAAATATTTAAAAATAAGTGCTTTTAACACTTGACATAAGTGTTTTTAGCACTATACTTTATTATTATGGAAAAGAAAATAAACAATCAAGTCCTTCATGAATCCCTAACCATGCTTAACGAATTGCTTGAGCGACATGACGAACATCCTTGTTCTTTAGTTGTCTGCGGAGGCTCGGCACTAATAGCCGCTGGCTTAGTAACCCGCACTACAAAAGATATTGATATACTTGGGCAGGTTGTTTCTGGAAGAGTTGTTCCCTTGAATGAACTGCCTGAAATTATTAAGGAACTATCTGAGGCTGTTGCGGAGGAGTTGAACTTTCCCAAGAACTGGTTTAACACAGGGCCAAGTTCAATAATTAATGTTAATCTGTCAAATAACGGCTTGCCAAATGGTTTTGAACATCGACTTATCAAACGTCAATATGGCAGTAAGCTGACAATATTTTTTATTGGCAGAATTGACCAGATATTTTTTAAGACTTATGCGGCAGTTGATAAAGGCGGTCCGACATATCATTCGGAAGATTTACTTAAACTCAAACCAACACCCGAAGAAATGCTTCAAGCAGCTCAATGGTCAATGAGTCAGGACCCGTCTTACCACTTTAAAATTTCGTTGGTGCAAATGCTGGAAAGTTTAGGATTTAAAGATGTTGCAGAACAATTATAACCCATCAGAACTACGCAATAAAATGCTGGAAGAAATGCTTTCCCTGCTCTGGCTGCAATGGTGCGCTCTCGGTGTTCAAGGACACACGGAAGAAAGCGGCAGGAATGTCATTGATCCCGAAGCGTTGCTTTTAGCTACTTGCGTATTCGCCCGTTATGAAATCAGGTTATTTGACCAAATGCTTGACTGGCTGGCTTCTTATCATAAAATTATCAATATTAATCGCCTGAAGTCAGTAATTAGAAAGTTTCCTAAAGATGTCCGCAGTATTATGGGAGCGGTATCCGAATCTACCGGCAAAGCAAGCAAGGACAAAAAATGGCAGAGCTTGAGCAAAACTTGTTTTGACGGCATATGCGGTAAAACCCGACCTCTATTTCTTCCTGAGGGCGTCTCTCCATGGGGAGAAAACGAGTGCGACGAGATATTCGCAAAATACGGTTGGTTTCGCAAGCCCGTAGAACGCCGTGAACTGATTGGGAATTATAAGTTTGATTCTCCGTCTGTATTCCGCATAAAAATGCGGTATCTTTTCGGAATCAACACGCGGGCTGAAATCATGGTATATCTTGCATGTCATAACGCAGGCAGTTATCCAACAAATATAGCCAGAGAAGTTGAATGTTCACAAAAAAATGTTAATGATAGCTTAGTGGAAATGGCATCTTCCAGTTTTTTTGAGCTTGACAACGATGGTTATCGAAAAAATTATCGTTTGTGTGAAGATTTATTGAAACACTTGCACGATACACCGACTTGGATTAACTGGATGCCAATTATTTGTTTCCTCAGTCACTTATGGGAAAAACTTGATGATCCCGGCTTTTTGAATCTTTCACCTAATTCAAAATCTGTAGAAATTCGCATGATGTTGAAAAAAAATCCATATCCGGTTAAACTTTTTACACCAGCTGATATTTTCCCAAAAGGAATTCAACTGAATGATACGAATCTTAGCAATAGCGTTTTTTGTTTGGCTGATAATTTATTGAAATGTATTATGCGATAGGAGTATATCCTAAACATTTTGGGTCTTCATCAGAATTAGTGGGTAAACACCATTAAAACTACCGCCTTCATGTCAATCTCTGATTCGGCATAAACCGTTCGCCAGCTCACTATTTAGAGCCTGTCCCAATTATAAACTCAAGCTCAAAACTTTAAAAAAGTAGCCACTAAAAACATGCAAATTAAAAACAATCAAGACTTGACTTCTTACAAATCACTGCTACGTTGAGGTTGTTGTTTTCATTGTTCTGAATGCCTGTTCAACTTGAATTAAAGATTTATAACGTTCCCGCAATTCTTTTGTATTTAAACATTCTTCAGCAGCATCACTGGTGATTACATAAAAACCATCGATGGTCTCATATTCTTTGATTTTCTCTTCTTTTTTAGAAAAGACAAATTTTCCTTCACTGTAACTGGTGGAGAAAAACCGTTCCATATTCCAATTGTTAATCCAGCGATAAAGTTTTTTCCCTATAACCTGTTCTTTTTTTAATCTTCCATTTTTTACATTACGCTCGATCATCTCCAGTTTTTCCGTTGTTTTTTCTATAAGTCTCAACCGGGTAAAATCAAAGAGAAAAATCACCAAATTAAAGGAAGAACTGTTTAATATTGGAGATATGCGTCCTGGCTCTTGGCAAATCAGTTATACTCATCGGGGTAGAGGGCGTACCGGTTATGTGAGCGACAAAAATCACGAGAAAATAAAAGTGGAAATTGAGAATTACAAAAGATTCAAAGAATTGAGCAAAGAGTTAATTGATCTGTATAT
>DAOWBJ010000193.1 GCA_030634125.1 Victivallales bacterium | reverse complement strand
TCAAAATGAATAGCGAACTGGTTCAATGCCGCCTTCCATTATAATATTCTTTTTAATAATTACCTGTCTTCCCCATTTTCAATTTTCAATTTTTACTTTTCAATTATCTGTGAAGATGAATTTTTTTGATACTATTTTTTGTAGACATTCGAGGCAGCGGGGCAGGGAGGTGGATTCTTTGTGCTTTCCATGCAGTAAATTATAGAGCTTTAGAAATGTTGCTATTGGAAAATCATGCTGCTGCCAACGTTTTTTATAGCCGATAAAACCATAATTTGATAATGTGTTCTTCATTTCCTCTAAAAAATTTTCCATCAGAGCCTTAAGCGTTGTTTGAACACTTAATTTTAATTCGCTTTCGGTGTGAATACCCGCGAAAATATCTGGGCAGTAGCTTATTTTGAGGCCAATTATTTGATTCGGATTTAGAATGAATTCCAAAGAATATTGACAGGATTCGCATTCCCAGAAAAGGTACAAGGATTTTGGGTCGTCCGCCTGACAATTTTTATTTTCATTATAGTAATCATAAATATCAAATAAAATTTCGCCCAGCTCATTTATTGGTTCGCAGGATTTTTTTTGCAAATCCATGATGACATATTCATCTAATGAGCGTATTTCTATTTGAAGCGTACCGTCTATAACTTCTTTTAAGCTTATAATAGAACTGTCTTTCATTTTGCGCCCTTATTTTGCTTAAGGATGAGAGCGATTCCGCCCCTGAAATATTCAGGGACGGAATAATATAACCTGTGTTTTATATTTTTTCCTGTGCTTTATAATGAGTATGAAGCAATTTGTGAGATAATTTACCCAGCGGAGCTTTAAGAAATTCTTTGTAAAGCTCTTGTACTGCCGGATTATTGTGTGATTTACGCAGTTCCCGTCCTTCATCTTCACGGTAAATTGCCGCGATACGGGATTTACGGACTTCATCAGTAGTGAAACGCGGTTGTCCGCCTCCACCGATACATCCGCCCGGACAACACATTACCTCGACAAAGTGATACACAGCTTCACCGCTTTTCATCTTTTCGATGACTTTTTTGGCGTTGCTCAAACCATGGGCTACAGCTAATTTAACTTCGACACCTTCCAGGAATGACCATTCAGGGACAAGTCCTTCAAGTTTAACAGAAGCTTCTTTAACTCCTTCCAGTCCGGCAACCGGAGCAACATGCAGTTTCGGGAAGGGAAAATCCCTGCCGGTAACGATTTCATAAACAGTACGTAATGCCGCTTCCGTAACTCCGCCGGTATTGGCGAAAATATCAGCCGCGCCGGTTGAGATACCCAGTGGCGCGTCCATTTCAGAGTCCGGCAGCGCGTTAAAATCCAGTCCGGCTTGTTTTATCATTTTGCCGAGCTCACGCGTGGTCAATACAATATCAACATCGGTAACGCCACTGTCATTCATTTCAGGACGCTGCGCTTCGAATTTCTTCGCGGTACAAGGCATAATTGAAATAACTACAATGTCTTCTGCTTTTTTGCCAATCTTTTCAGCATAATAAGTTTTAGCGACCGCGCCAAACATCTGCTGTGGAGATTTGCATGTGGAAAGATGATCCAGGATTTCAGGGTAGAAAGATTCTGCGTAATTCACCCAGCCGGGTGAACAACTGGTGAACAGCGGTAACGCGACCTTTTCATCTTTATCAACCAAAGCTTTTTTCAGGCGGGTCAATAATTCTGTACCTTCTTCCAGAATTGTCAGGTCAGCGGTGAAGTTTGTGTCAAATACCGCGTCAAAACCCATATCCCGCAAAGCTGTAGTCATTTTTCCGGTAACCACAGTTCCCGGTTCATTGCCGAAGCACTCACCGAGAGCCGCACGGATTGCGGGAGCGGTTTGCACTACTACAAATTTGTCGGGGTCTTCCAGAGCATTCCAGACATCTTCGACTTGATCACGTTCAGAGATAGCGCCTACAGGACAAACCGCGGCGCATTGTCCGCATTGAACACAAGTAACATCTGAAAGCGTATGACAGAAAGCCGGTCCGATGTAAGTATCATAACCGCGTCCCTGCGCAAATAGTGAACCAACACCTTGAGTCTCGTTGCATGTGATGACACAGCGGCGGCAGTTAATGCATTTTGCGGAATCCCGAATTAGCGCGGGGGTACTGTTGTCAAGATACCGTTTTGCTTTTTCGCCGGGAAAACGAACATCGGAAATTCCAAGTTCACCTGCCAGGGTTTGCAGTTCACAGTCATTATTGCGGTCACAGACTTGACAATCGCCATCATGTTCTGAAAGCAATAATCCTACTACGGCTTTCCGGGCTTTGCGAATCATGTGGTTAGTGGTGTGCACATGCATTCCCTCTGATACCGGAGTTGAACAAGCGGTAAGCGGATCTTTAAATCCTTTTACGTCAACTATACAGACACGGCATGCTCCAATTGCTTTGCAGCCTTCCATATAGCAGAGGGTCGGGATTTTAATATCAATTTTTTTAGCGGCTTCGAGAATTGTTGTTCCCGGCGCTACATCTACTTCAATATGATCTATTGTTAATTTAGGCATTTTTCTACTCCTGGTAGGCTCTTATTTTCCGTAATCACAACGCAGACAGCGTTTGGCTTGACGTACAGCGACAGCTTCACTCCATGACTTCTCAACTTCATCGAAGTTGTTGCAGCGTCGTTCAGCAGCAACTAAAGGTTGCTTTTCGCGCGGGTACGGCACCGGGTCCACTTCCGGCCCAAAGTCAGAATCCAGTGATAGATCCTCACGCCAGAAAGCTTGTTGCTCACCGGATAAAAATTCATCCATAGCGACAGCGGCTCTTTCACCTGATGCGACCGCTTCGATAACTGACCATGGCCCGGTAACCGCGTCACCGCCGGCGAATACCCATTCGACGTTGGTTTGCCCGGTTAATGGTTTAGCGACGATGCAATTTTTTGGATTGAGTTCAACATCTGAATCACCAAGAAATTTATCAGCTTCGCATGTCTGGCTGATAGCCGCGATGATTTGATCGGCTTTGATCGTGAAGTCGTTTTCATCTGAATCATCTGGACGTCTGCGCCCGGATTTATCAAATTGACCCAGTTTCATTTTGTGACATACGATGCCGGTAACTTTGCCGTTTTTAGATAAAATATCGCCGGGCGCGGTAAGCATAAGCATTTTTACGCCTTCATTTTCCGCTTCCTCGATCTCTTCTTCGTAAGCCGGCATTTGTTCGCGGGTACGACGATAAAGCAATGTAACTTCTTCGGCTCCCAGTCGTAATGCCGTCCGGGACGCGTCAACCGCGGCGTTACCGCCGCCAATAACGACAACTTTTTTGCCGACTGGAACAGAACCGCGAATATTATATTCACGCAGGAAGTTCAAGGCTTCAGTTACGCCTTCAGAGTCTTCACCTTTGAGACCGAGAGTCAGGCCCGCGGAAGCTCCTGTAGCAATATAAACCGCGTCGTAACCTTCAGCTTTCAGGTCATTGAGCGCAAAGTCTTCGCCAAGTTTTTTGCCGGTTTCAATATTGACACCGAGTTGTTCTATCATGCGGATTTCGCGAGCGAGTATTTCCCGGGGAAGCCGGTAAGCCGGAATGGCTTGAACAAGCATGCCGCCGGGGCGGAGTTCCGCTTCAAATACTGTAGGTTTATAACCCAGACGCGCCAGGAAGTAAGCACATGAAAGACCACTTGGCCCGGCACCGACAACCGCGATTTTGCGTTCAGCGTTTTTAGCGTTTTCCAATACAGTTGGAACTTGAATCGTAATTTCCTGATCGACCATAAAGCGTTTGATTCCGCGAATAGCAAGCGGTGAGTCAAGTGTCGAACGACGGCAGCGGCTTTCACAGGTATGATAACATACCCGGGCACAGGCCGCGGCAAATGGATTGCGCTCACGATGCAGTTGTAAAGCTTCCGCATAGCGTTTTTCGCCAACCAGAGATACAAATCCGGGCACATCCACGCCTGCCGGGCAACCGCTCTGACATGGAGCGCGAACCAGTCCGGCGCAAATACCCGGAGTACATTTCTTTTCTCTAATATGAGTTTCGTATTCATCGCGGAAATAACGAATGGTGGCTAATACTGGATTCGGAGCGGTTTTGCAGAGACCGCAGAGTGCGGTTTTCTTAATAATTTCACCCAGTTCGATAAGTTTTTCGATATCGCCTTCTTCGCCTTCTCCAGCGCAGATGCGTTCGAGAATTTCCAGCAGTCGTTTGGTGCCGACTCGGCCCGAAGTACATTTACCGCAGGCTTCTTCCTGAGTAAATTCAAGGAAAAACCGGGCAACGTCCACCATACAGGTATTGTCGTCCATAACGACGAGTCCGCCTGAACCCATAATTGCTCCCAGTTCAGCCAGTGATTCGTAATCGACAGGGACATTCAGGTGTTGTTTCGGAATACAGCCGCCGGAAGGACCGCCAATCTGAGCCGCTTTGTATTCACGGTCATTCGGAATGCCGCCGCCGATATCATAAATGATTTCGCCGAGTGAAGTTCCGACAGGCACTTCAATCAAACCGGTGTTATTAACGTTTCCTGACAGAGCGAATACTTTGGTGCCTGCTGATTTTT
>DAOWBJ010000177.1 GCA_030634125.1 Victivallales bacterium | reverse complement strand
GTCGGGCTTTGCCTTGTTCTTCAAGGCTTTGCAGGTCGCGGCGCACAGTAGCTTCAGACACATTCAGCTGTTCGCTTAGTTCGGTAAGGGAACCGACTCCATTGCTCAAAGCCTGCAGAATAAGTCTTTCGCGTTCCGCTGATAAAAGTTTTCTTTTACACTTAGACACTGTTTTTGTTACCTTTTAGATAGCAAGTTTATCTATATCATTATACAGGTTTTGAAATATTTTGCAAGCTTTTGAAAGAAAATACTGCAAAAATTGCAACTTCTTGCAAGTTTGAGCAGAAATAAGGAAAGTTTATCCCGCAAAGACGCAAAGAAAAGAAGGGAAACATTTATTTTTTGCTATGCAAAGAAACTTGTTTTTTTAGTAAAGAATTTGTAAATCGGGTGATTTTGAGGCATATTAGAAGTGTTCTATTATATTAGGCAGTGAGGCACTCGAACGCTCGCATCTTTTAAAAAATTGCTTTGCTCTTTTTTTAAAGCCTCACTTTTCGAGTAAGGACTGGGTCTAATGCGCCCTGCGGGCTTGATTTCGCCATTGGAGATGGCGACCAACGCTTCCCGCCGTTGGATTACTGGGCCGATACGTCGGCTTCGATTGTATTTTTTTAAGGGAATGGAAAAGGCATGAAATTACGAAATCATTCATTGATAAAAAGGATTAATCGAGCACGGATTATGAATACAATCCGCGTATGCTCGCCTATTGCCCGTTCGCAGATCGCTACTAAAACTCAGCTTGACCGCAAAAGTATTACTAACTTTGTGACTGAATTGATTGATGAAAAACTGGTGGCTGAATCCGGCAAAATGGAAAATGTTTCGGGCCGCCCATACTCAATGTTGAAATTTATTGATAATTATGTCGCCGGCATATATATCGCTCCGCACCTCTGCCGCGGGGTTTTGATTGATCTTTACGGCAAAATTATCGCTTCGCATGAAATCGAATATCCCTTGTATACTGATTTGACCACTATCTGCCGTGCCGTTGAAAATATTTATAATGAATTAAGTTCGGTTAAAACTCCGAGTTTTGGCGTAGGCATTTCCATGCCGGGAAGTCTTAATCTGGAATCCGGCGTAATGGAGGAAGCGGTCAATATTCCTTGTCTTTCAAACGTTAATGTGAGGGAAATATTTTCCGCGTTTATTAAAGAACCTTTGTTTCTTGAAGAAGAATCGCGTTCAATAGCATTGGCTGAAAAATGGTTTGGCAAAGGTCGTTGTCATGATGATTTTGTGGTGGTTGAGGTTTCCGCCGGGGTCGGTATGGGAATCGTTGTAGACCGCTGTTTGTTCAAAGGCGCGGGGCAGTTTGCCGGGGAAGTCGGACATATTGTTATCGAGTCGGGCGGCACAAAATGCAGTTGCGGCAACCTCGGCTGTCTTGAAGCTTATGCTTCAGAACCGGCTGTTGTCAAAGCTTTAAGCAAATACAGTAAATGCAGTTTTGAGCGTCTGCGTTATTTTCCCAAAGACAGTATTGACCCGAAAGATTATAATAAAATAATGAATGATGTCGGTTTCCGCTTAGGGCAGGGGCTCGCGACAGTAGTAAACATCCTGTGTCCACACACAATAATATTCTCCGGTGCCGTAATAGATTTGTTCGGAACAGAAATTCTTCCTGCCATTCGGGACGGCATAAATAAGAATAGCGTGAAGAGCAATGCCGGACAAACAGAATTATTTATTTCTGAGTTAGCGCATGTCGATGCTTTAGGAGCCGCGACTTTACCCTTAGCGGATATCTTTGAAGTCCCCGGATACTTTTATATTTAATTACAAATTACGAATTAAATACTTTATTTTTTTAGTATGAAACGATGACTGCGGTCATTTCTACCGGCTTGTCGCCGACACATTTTATTGAATGACCCGCGCCGTTTCCTGTCATAATAGTGTCGCCGGCATTTAAAATTACGGTTTCGCCGTTATCTTCAGCTTGAGCTGTGCCCTTGATGATGTAAAATATTTCCTCTTCATCATCATGACTGTGAAAACCAATACCGCAGCCCGGTTCCAAAGTTATTTTCGCCATTAGACGGGTTTTGCTTTTGAGCTCGTTTTTTTCATCCCAGAGATGCTCGATTTTTACTTTGCCGTTACCGCCGCGCATTTCCTCACGGATGTCTACCGTGTACTCATTTTTTCGTCTGATCATTTTTTGTCCTTGTTGTTAGAGAATTTACAAAAAGTTTTAAGTGTTGGTTTTGGAATACTGCCAATCACTTTATAATAAGTTAAATATGTTTTTTGGGACTTTGGGTTAGTGAGAAACGCTGTTCGCGCTAATTTTCGCGCGAGCTTGAATTTGCCGGCATAATAATATTCCATCGCGAGATCCGCGGCATAACTTGCTGTCGGTCTTTTATCCGGCGGGATAACTTTGAAGATACGATAGCGGGTGTTTAATTTTTTGAATTCATCCGGTGGAACTATTTCATAAAAATAGCGCATGCTGTGCGGATAAACTTCCATTAAGTAAGCTACGGATTTAGTTTTTATTCTTTTGGCGTTCGCCATGTAGCGATAGGAAAATTTGTGCATCGGCGCGACTTTTCCTCTGGAAAAAAGTACAAAATCAACATCATGCTTGACGCAGTAATCGGCGAAATCCCGTTCAGAGCCATGAAACATTAAATTAACATATTTTTCCATATTTTTACGAATTTCAACTAATTCAAACTTAGGCTGCATAAGGATTTCAGCTCCGCAGTAAGCTTTTAAAAGCGGTGAAATTTCCATGTCCGCGAGGAATACTTTATCATCTGTTTGAGATTCCCTGAACCACTTAATCATATTGGCGGTTTCTTTGAAATAAGAATATTCGTAGTTGCGGTGCAGTTTGAAAGTATACATGGCCTCAGATGTTACCACGCTGAGAGCCAAAACAAAAATTAAAATTTTAACCCGGCGTTTACTTGTCGCCTGATACCAACTGTAAACAAGGAAAGCAAAGGCAACATTCAGCGCAAGAGCACTGAAAACATGAAAGCGGACAAAAAATACATGAAAAACGAAAAATGCCAGCGTTGTACCAATAGGAACAAATGAATACTTAAGTTTTTTAACAATATCGGCTCGAACTTTTTTAAAACAGGTACCCCAAAAAGCGAGCAGAAGGAATGCCCAGAAAGCATAAGGAAACAGGTTAATAGTTATCGCCCAGGTCGAGGAATGCAGTCCGGGAGTCCAGAGGAAACGTTGTTCAAAGCTTAATTTTCCGGGGTCAATTGGTTTTTGATTAAAATGGAGTAGTTTGGCCTTGGCTAATGAACTGAAATGACTATAGTTTTTCGCAAAACAGCTGTCGTAAACTATTGCCGTATGCAATAAAGTCAAGGCGCCGAAAAGAATACAACTAATCAATACACGTTTTTTGAAATTACTATGTTTGATGAAATGTAAGCCGGTTAAAGTCGGCCAGACGATTAACAGTGTTGGAGATAAAATAGCATAATGAGCACGGCTGTAAGGGCTTATCACGGCTGCAAGAATTAACGCGGCATAGACGGCGATAAACACGTCCCGGCGGCGTTCATTGGAACCGTAAATTATCCAGCGTAAAATCTCAAAGCCGGCCCATACTCCAAGTACAAACTGCGACGCGTCCCAGAAAACAGTCGCGCAAAAAGCAAAAAGCATAACTGGAATAATCGATATAACATCTTTGCGCTTAAAGGCGAGAGGAAAAAATGCCAGAGCCGCCGCCAGAAACGGCAAAGCAAAGGTGCCTTTCAAGATAAGCTGTCCGGTATGACGTGCTACTGAAGCAGGGGCGATCGAACACAATATTCCGCCAAGCAGGGCGATATGCCAGGGGCAATTGATGAACACCAGCCACAAATAAACCAAGCCCGGCACTAAACATGCCCATAAACGTAACTGAGCTATAATCCATGCCGTCTCGTCAGGATTTTTTTCATAATCGGTATTTGGAGGAATTTTTTGTTTAACAAGAGAACGTCGCAAACGCAATCCCCATCCAAGAAAATATTCCACTCCAAGCGACATTTGTTCATTGACCCGGAATCCGTGAGTAAGTTTTAAGCGTGGATCGTATTCTGGTATTCCTTTGCCGTCAGCAACATCGTTTATGTATGAATACATTATTGCGCTTTCCACCTCAAAAGGCGCGAAATCAGCTCCGACCTCTTTTTTTACCGCGGCTATTTCACGGTTGCAGATATAGCCGCGAAAGAAAAACGCGAATAAAACACAGAAGATAAAAGCGCCGCTGTGAAAATAAACTTTTTTAGAATATAATTTTTCTTTTATTTTTAAATAATCCATAGCATTTCTTAGTTTTATATTTTCTTTTTTATCCCAAAGGGATTATCCACCGTAGCCCACGGCAACGCCGTGGGTATCCAGCATCACACAAAACGTTCCCTGAAGGGAACTCCAAATCTCTGTCAATCCCAAATATATTTTTCCTCATAATTAATATTATATTTTTCCAAAACACCCTATGATATACCCCTAATATCCTTTTTTTACAAGCCTGGAAACCATAATTGTCTAATAAACAATACAAGCTCAAATTGTGCTTAAGTAACCCACAAATTCTGGTGAAGAAGCATAATTATAAAGTAAATAGCCTTAAAACCCATCTTTCCCGCCAATTTCCGTGTATTGAGCTTAAATTAGCATTTTCTTCATTTTTTCATAGGCTTAATTGCTATGATCAGTGATGTTTTTCCTGAATTTATTCAAAATTCCATTAACATT
>DAOWBJ010000295.1 GCA_030634125.1 Victivallales bacterium | reverse complement strand
TTTCCGCGATTACCCCGGCTTCAAATTTTGAACAGCTTGTTCCTGTTGAAATGAGGTTGGCGAAAGTTTCTGACGAATCTCTTAATGAAATTCGCTTTTCAAATTGGCAATTACGTGCTACAGTGTTTTCAATCATGGCGAAGCTCCTTTTTTATTTTGTTTAGGCACAAAAATGTAGGATGCTTCGCCTCTTTTGTCAAGCCTGATTGAAACTTACCGGAAATACACCCGTAACAGAAAAGATAAGCGCTGGACTTTTGAAGGTATTATTGACCGGTTAAAATCTATCAGAAAGGTAGAAAACTTAATCAATGGAACAGTTATCAAAACCAATATTTCAACTCTAGATGAGGAGCAACAACAAATACTAAAATTACTTGAGGTAAAATTGGTGTAGTCAGTAAAATAAAAAACAAAATCAAGATTAAGCTATTTATAGTCAAGGAGTTACTTCAAATTAACCTAAACAATGTCCGTTTACAGGGATAATTAATAACAAAACCACTTGAATATATTATTGGAAATAAGTGCTCCAATGGTTAAAATGACAACTGTTAAAATATAATAAATCCAGACATTGTTGGCAGATTTTCCATATTCAGGCCGATAGGTAAAAGTTCTGGCTATCGCGCTTTTAAGCTTGAGATGCTGGTTGACAGCCCAGCCGCCGGCTTCGAGGAATAGTGCCAGGTTGCGGCGGCGTAATTTCAACAAGGCGGAAATTACCGCGGGTGCCATTATTATTATAATGACCCCTAAAAAGACCAAAACTATTTTTACCCATGAAACATCTTTCAATTTATTTATCGCAAAAGCAATGCCGCTTCCTAGTGCCGCTACGCCGATACTACCGCAAAGTACCGCTATTGACCCGGCATTCAAAAGTGAAAAACCCTTTTTCTGTGTTTCAACAGTTTTTACACCTTTATTCAGATTCTGTTCCATCGCGTTAAAGCTCGAAAGCTTCATCATGCGTTGACTGATCGCCTCGCTGGCTTTGCGGAATGGCAGGAACATGGTTTGCAAGAACGAGATAGGTCCATTTACAAAATCTGTAATCACCGCATCCAGATAAGCAGCTTTATTGTCAATAAAAATTCCTTTTTTACCTATGTATAGGTTATTTACCGAACCAGCCGTAACCGAGGCAACAGCAAACTGTTTCGGTATATTTTTATCTTTATTCTGGAGCTCGACATAAATCATACAGAGATTTGCTTTCAAGGCGTATTTTTTATGTTCAGCAGGATTTTTAACGAACAATGTCAAGTCAAAATGCCGACCGTCTATAACCAGCGATCCCGCCTGAATTATTGAAGTTTTGCCTTGCGTATAAAGGTCTTTGAAATTGACGAAATTATCCATAAATTCCGGCATATAACGCCGTAGTAAAATCATTTTTTCAAGTTTTTTGAGTCCTCCGAGACTATCACTAAGTTTTGCGTCTTTGGTCAGGATATTGCGTAAATGCTGTATTTCCTCTCCCTTAAGATAAGTCTCCAGTTTTTCGCGTCCGAGTTTTCCCGTCGCGTCGCCGTAAATCCTTGCGCAATATTCTTCGTAAGGCGCAAGCTCTTTTTTGATTTCTTCCCATTTTTCCAGATTGAGCGCAGTTAATTTGAAAGCGGCGCCAAAATCTTTCGCGTGAGCCTGATAGCGTGAATTAATTCCGCTGGATAATTTTAGTTCCAGCTTTTCATGTGGAACAGCCAGGGGCATGGAATCCAGATAATCACTGACCGCCTGAGGATTTTTGAGCTCCAGCGACGGTATTTTTTCAGGGTCGAGCCTGAAGCGGTTGGCATTGACCGGATCGACCGCCACTAATTGACAATAACTAAAGAATTCATCTATTTTGGTTTTCAAAGCGGAATACGCGGAATACGCCAAAGTCGCGTCTTTTACTTTCAGTTCAGGTTTGGCGGTATTTTCTTCCTACTGCAGGAAATCTTCAGCGTCGGCAATAAATTTATCAAGCAGTTCCTGAGTTAAACAGTCTTTGGCTGAAATAGCCAGAATATCATTAAAAAGATTCAAATCAGCAGCGTTTTCAACAGCTTTAGCTGTCAAATTGCCATCGCCTTTTAGTGCCCCGGAAGAAACAATATCAATTTTATCGCTGACTTGCTTAAGAGTTAATTCCGCAGTTTCATCTTTAACAGAAAAACTTTTTTTTACGAATTTCAGAAAATCTTTGCCCGCGCCAGATTCGACATTCAATTCTGAAAGATTAAGAGCTTCGCTCTGATTATTGAGTTCCTGCTCGGATTTAAATGATTCGAGCAAAAATTTAATTGCCGCGATAACTTCGTCAACCCGGATCGAACCCGAATTATTCGGATCAAGGTATGAAATAAATTTAGAATTTGCACTTAAACTTTCGCAGGGAGCACTGGTCGCCGCCCAAAGCGCCGGGTCTAAATCAATGACAGCTTTCATAAGTTCCGGTGCGGTTATGACAAATTGCGGGGAACCGCCAATTTTTTCACATATTAATTTCTTTTTCATACTTTCTCCTTTATGCGTGGAGTGCGGCATTTTGTTTTATAAGGTCGATAAGTACGATTGCGCTCATGGCTTCAAGTACAGGAATTATGCGCGGACAAAGACATGGATCATGCCTGCCGTGAGTTTCGCAAATGACCTCTTTGCCATTTATATCAATGGTGTTTTGAGCTTGAGATATAGATGAAGTCGGTTTTACCGCGATTCTGAAAACAATTTCATTGCCGGTTGAGATTCCGCCGAGAATACCACCCGCGTTATTCGATTTAAATCCGGCAGAATCCATTTCGTCATTATGTTCCCTGCCAGTCATTTTTGCCACTTCAAAGCCCGCGCCGAATTCAATACCTTTGACTCCGCCGATTGACAAAGCTGCTTTCGCGAGTTCCGCGTCGAGTTTGTCAAAAAC
>DAOWBJ010000081.1 GCA_030634125.1 Victivallales bacterium | reverse complement strand
TTTTAAGTTTTAAGTGTTAAAAATTAAGTAATTCCGCTCCCAGCATAACTAAGGAGCGGTGTAACGAAGCCGACGGATCGGCTTAAATGAACGTATCGTCAGTTTCGCTGCCTTCACTTTTCGGAGCTTTTTTGCCGAATTTGCCTTCCGCGGCTTGTTTGAAATCTGCGGATAAAGTATCAACGGCTTCACCAACTTTGACAACAGCCGCGGACAAAGTCGCAAAATCGTTAGTTTCCGGAGTTTCGGGAACTACAGCTGCTGGAGTTTCAGGAACTACAGGGGCTGGAGTTTCAGGCGTAAACTTGGCAAGCAAAGTCTGAAAACCTTCACTGATTGCTTTCTGTCCATCCAACATTTCTTTTACTTGTTCTTCTGTCATTTCGAATTCCTCTTTTTTAGGGGTTTTTGTTTTGTGACTTGAAAATGCTTCTTTAATAGCGGCCACTACAGCCGGGATAAGTTCTGTCTTTTGATCTTCAACAACCTGCAGCGCGCTGGCTGAAAACTCTTCAGATCCGCCGCGGAATACTTTTTCATTGTCCGTGCGCGAAAAATGCACTTCAGATGTTCCCAAGCTTGCCGGGCGGTCAGTTGTAGCCAGTCCGGTAAGATAGGTTTTGCCGGTCTTGGCAAAGTCGTGAGTCAGTTCCATTGAGAAAAACAGGCGTTTATCTTCAGCATTCTGCTCTAGATAATTTTTGTTAGGACTGATACGCGCCTGCAGAACCGTACGATCTTTTTCGTCTTTAATGGTTCTCAATTCGCGAGCGGAACCATAATTGCCATACCAGTGTTCAGCATTAGCGACAGCGGTATATTCATTAGGGTCATAAGTTTTAGCGGCGTCTTTCAGCCATTCAGGCTTGATAGTGCGACCGTCAACAGTTGGTCCACTGGTTCCGATGTTCAGCCAGTCTGTCATCAGAATAGTTCTTCCAGGCATAAGCACTCCTTTTATTCAATTAAAAATCAATCTTGTTATCCTGTCTAAATTTCTATTTTAATGGGAAAATAAGGAAGTTTCCACGACCTTATTTTGTGGGTTCTTGTGATTTTCGCGATATCACAAGAAAGCACAATTTTTCTTTCAAAAAAAGTAGCAAAACAGCGGTAAGATATGACAGAATCATTTGTGACAGAATCATTATTAAAGACTTTTTAGAGTTAAAAAAAGAAAATCATTCTGACACCAATCATTCTGTTACAAAAATAAACCAAGGACAATGGATTGGCTAAATACAGCGACCAACAGAAAAATGAAGCGAAAAGCTTATACCTGAAAGGACATAAGGTTCCGGAGATCGAGAAGCAGCTCTCTATCGAACGCCGCACGCTTTATCTTTGGATCAAGAACGACGGCTGGAATATTGTACTCAACAAAGAAGACACGCGATACACAATAAAAAAACGTATCCGACTCCTGGCGGAACGCGAAGACAAAACAGAACTCGAAATCAAAGAACTTGATCATCTGATTGAGAACTTAATAAAAATAGAAAACCTCTACAGCAGACTATCATCTAAATCCGATAACTCCGATAATTCTGAAAGATCCGATAATTCCGGGAAGAAAAGAAGAGGCAGAAAACCCAAGAAAAACGACTTTTCAGATCTCGATGAAGTTGGTTTGATGGAACATTTCTTTGACGGCTTATTTGATTACCAGCGTGACTGCTGGGAACATCTTAATGAAAGGATCCGCAACATTTTAAAATCACGCCAGATCGGTATGACCTGGTATTTTGCCAGGGAAGCTTTTACCAACGCATTACTGACTGGAGATAATCAAATATTTTTGTCAGCATCGCGCGCGCAGTCAGATGTTTTCCGTGAATATATAAAGTTCTTTGCCCTGGACTGGTTTGATGTTGAATTAACCGGGAAAGACAAAATTGAACTAATCACTCCGAAAGGCGTAGCCACGCTCTATTTCTTGTCAACAAACAGCAGTACCGCGCAGTCTTATCATGGTCATGTTTACATTGACGAATATTTCTGGATCCCCAAATTTAAAACACTTAAAAAAGTGGCCACGGCGATGGCCAGCCAGAAACGCTGGCGCAAAACGTTCTTCTCAACACCATCGACAAAATCGCATGAAGCTTATACAATGTGGTCCGGTGACGAATATAACGAGCGCATGAAACGAGCCGATAAACCAATAATCATTTTCCCGGACAGAGACGAATTAAGAAAAAAAGGAATCCGCGGCGAAGATCTGCAATGGCGCCGGATCATCACGATTGAAGACGCGGAGCATGAAGGTTGTGATCTGTTTAATATCGAACAATTGAAAGTCGAATATTCTGAAGACGAGTACCGGCAGTTGTTTATGTGCTATTTTATTGACGACAGTGCGTCGGTCTTCAAGTTTTCACAGCTTGAAAAATGTCTGACGGATCTATTTGAATTTAAAGATATAGATCCGGATGCAGCCAAACCTTACGCTGGTCCAGTATGGATCGGCTATGATCCAAGCCGGAGCCGTGACGGAGCGTGTATCGTTGTCCTGGCGAATCCGCAAAAACACCGGGGAAAATTCAGAGTTATTGAAAAAATCACTTTACACAATAAAGCCTGGCAGTACCAGGCGGAAACAATTAAGGAATTATGCGAAAAATATAATGTTCGTCATATCGGTATCGATATCACGGGTCCGGGCGACGGTGTTGGACAAATGGTGCAGCAGTTCTTCCCCGCTGCCGAATGTATTTTCTATACGCAGGAAAAAAAGAATCAGCTTGTTCTGAAAGCAATACAGGTCATCGACGACGAAAGGATCCTCTGGGATTCCAAGTGGAGCGATATCGCGGCAGGATTCCTGCAGATCCACCGCTCCGTTACCGCTGGCGGCAGTATTACATATGTTGCCAGCCGTTCAGACTTGACCGGTCACGCCGACGCCGCCTGGGCAATAATGCACGCCCTGATCAATGAAGACTTTATCCTGCCGGACGACAACGGCGAAGGAAAATGCAGCTTTACATTCTCGAACGCGGCTTGAACGTGCTAAGTGTTATTTCCTTATTGCCAGGATACTTGCGGCTTGACATGTCGTACGGCGCAATCGCTTAAATATGAATTCATCAAAGTCTGATATGCCATTCCGCTTTGTTCCGCCAATGTTTTAAAATAATTAACAGTGTCAGAATCAATACGAATAGTTATTTGCTGTTTAACTTTTTTTGCGTAAGGATTTTTAACTGAATTACTGAAATCATATTCTTTTCTCATTTTCGTAATCTCCTGTATTGAGAAGTTTCTTTTTTAGTTGCTTTTCGCGCTGAAATAATTCGTATTTCACTATCATTACATCGATAACAATGACATACTGTTAATATTTTCAGCGAACAACTCATGCCTAATAAAATAAAACGATCTTCATTTTCAGAGTGATCGGGGTCAAAAATCATACGTCCAAAATCATCATCAAAAGTTGTTTTAGCCTCGTCAAAACTTATACCATGTTTACGTTGATTAGTTTCAGCCTTGTCGTTATCCCAAGTAAAATTTATCATTAAAACCTCATTTTATATCTCTGTTATTGTAATTATACTGTATGTATATCGTAATTGCAATAGCAAAACACAAAAAAACTCCGCTAAAATTAATTAGCGGAGAAAAATTCCGGAACCGAACGTCGGCATCGATTTATTTTTTGCTGGCCATGTGGTGGTGTTAGATAAATCCCTCAATTCGCTTAATAGCGCGCTCCACAATGTCAAGCTGTTTGGGCGTTGACATCGCCGTCAGTTCGATGATCAAGTAATCTTTGTAAAGCTCGACCGCTTCGCATCTGTTTTGATAAATCAGCTTTGCCAGAGCTTCACGAGTGATCGTTACTTTACTTGACCGTCTTTTTGTCATTTGTCTGTTCATAATGCCGCGACTCCAATAACGATCAACGCCGTGATGAAACAGGCACAGAAAGTAAATGAACTCTCTACGACCTCGCCGGCACTATGCCCGCAACCGCCTTTGACTAATGGAGTATTCATATTTTAAATCCTCCAATAAAAGTGCCTTTTGGTGGATATGAACTTATCAGCCAGCTTAAAACATCATACTGTCTTGATTCAGGAATACTTTGTTTGACATACTCTGCTATTCTTTCAGCATCAGGCAAGGGCTCATAATTGTCATCTTCCACAAGACCTTTTCTTTTGCAGTCAATAAAATATTCCCGGAAATCATCAATTTTATTATCAATGACATTCAAATGCTCATAGAACGTATCAGGATATTTCTTTAACAAGCGGTGTAGTTCGGCCATATCCTCGCGAAGAACTTCGATTTTAGCGTAAACATCTTTACTTAAACCAGACATAATAATGCCTCCTTTGTTCTGCCCACTCGAATGGGCATTAAAAAGGCTTCCTGCGGATCGTTCGAGTTACGGTACAAAAGAGAACCGCATAGTCCGAAGACTACCACCACAGAAAGCCAGAAAATCAATTAGGATTTTCTCTTGTTTGTTGCCACTCGACTGGCATCAGTTGTTATTATATTGCAGAAATAACAGAAAGTCAAATAAAAAAGAAAAAGAAATCGCACCGGGACGGTCCGAGCATTAATGAGAAATGAAAATATTTTTCATTAATAACAGTAAAAATACTTTGGTAATTTCCGAGAAATAAGCTTATAATATAAAGCGGAATGCGTGCTGCGAGTTGTGAGTTTTAAAAATTCGTAATTTGTAATTCGTAATTAGTAATTAAAAAAACTCCGGAGTTTTTTACAGATGCGAATAAATTGTCCTCATTGTCAAAGCAAAGCGACGGTCACACATCGCGAGAAGCTTTCACCCCGGGCATCAAACGTATACATCAATTGCAACAATCATAAATGCGGAGCCAGGAGCGTGATAAGAATAAGCCACGCCTACACTATAACCCCTCCAGCCGAAACCATGACTGCCGCCATGCATGAATGGTTTGCCAACCTGCCTGAACAAGAACAAATCGCAAAAACATATCAACCGGCATTATTCTGACGAGTTACGAATTACGTGCTGCGTGTTACGATAAAAAAAGCCCGGATTTTTATGCCCGGGCGGAAACTGATTACTGATTATTTCTATTTTACGCTTCCTGTAATTGTTTTTGTACAGCGTCAGCGATGAAGCGTGAACGCCAGTGCTTTTTACCGGCCAGTTTTTTATCAACAGCTTTCAATAAATTTTCCTGAATGGTAATGTTTACGCGTACAGCTTTAGAACTTGGCAAAGTCGCTTCTATCCAGTTTAGATGACAAAGGCCTTCACATTCATCGAGCCATTCGTTTACTTTGTCAAGATCACTTTGCAATGGGATTTTATCCCCATCCTCTGCCATACCTTCCAAATGAAGTTCCAATGCTTCACGTCCCGCGAGCAAGGCCTCTTCTTTAGTTTTTCCGCATGAAACACAACCTACAAAGTCGGGGAAGATAACCCCAAAATTTCCGTCTGCTTCTTCCAGTAAAGCGATATATTTGTTTGTAGACATAAAAACGCCTCCTATTTTAAACCTGCTTGTTTTTTAATTGACTTAAGCGTTCCCGGTGTTAAATCAGAACTGCCGTGAAACGGTACCGTTACTTTGCCCGGCTTGACCGGATGCTTGAATTGATAATGGCTTCCTTTAGCACCAATCTTTTTCCAGCCATCAGCTTTAAGCTCTTTTATTACTTCACGTGCTTTTGTCATAAATTATAACCTTTATTTAATATAAGTATATTATACACACTTTTGTGTATTTTGTCAAGACATAAATTCTAATTAATGCAAAAAATCTTTTTATATTTTTAGTTTTAATTGTTTATCTTTTATTTCATCCGGCCAGTGTTCCTGAAGGCGGAGCTTTTCGCGATCCAGGCATTGACTGCAGTGTTTACATTTGACGATGATCCCGTCCGCATCCTGGAAGGCATCATCCAAAGGAGTCAGCTCTCCGCAATGACCACAACGCATATTACAGTTATTCATGATTCAAATATCCTTCTTTTAATTATCTCGTTTGCCTCTTCTTTAGTATGACCATCTTTAATTAATTTTTTAATCATTCTGTCAATCTGTATTAAATAATGAAACATGATAATATAAATTTCTTCAGCTTCTTTTTTGTGCCTTCTTCTGACGATTCCTTTTAGTTTTTTACGTTCTGCAGGTTTCATACTGATTGCCTTTTTTAGACTGGATTAACTTGATTTGTTATTTTATAATTTCTTTGACAGTTTTACCGCCAAGCCTAATTCTGTATCCACTATCAGTTTCTAATTGGATTTGCTTCTCGGCTATTTTAGGATTGTATTTTGCTTCAACTCTCAAATCGTTATGAGATGAAAACACACAGCAAGCACAGCCTAGACAATCTGCACCAGCATCATACGCAAAATGGCGTTTAGCTCCTGATTTTTTTATCATTACCCAGATATCTGCTTCTGTGTATTCCAACATTGGCCGCCAGCCAAAAACTGAACGATACTTTGTTGACTTATCAGGCAAAAAACAAAAATCTATCAATTGAGATCGACTTTTACTTTCAAGCTTTCTTTCACCAGTAATCTGTAAAATAAACCCATCATTTTGTGCTTTAGTCCACATTGCCATAGGATCAGCTTTGGTTCTGCTTGTACAATACCTGCATTTCATGCTTGGAAATCCATTTCCCACTCTTTTGACTCTATCTTCCATGTACTCAAGTAGAGTTTTTTTAGACTCAACAGTTGCCAGCGGAACATTTACAGATTTAGAAAGCATTGCTACATGATCCTCTGTATTATCCCATTCCATGCCAGTATCAGAATAAAGACAATGCAATCTATCACTTACACCCTGATCACGTGCCATTTCAGCAACATAAAAAAGCATTGCATGAGAATCTTTACCGCCAGATACACAAAGGATAATTTTATCAAACTGTTTTAGATCTATCCATTTATGTTTTGGACCATTAATCATCTTGGACGGATTAACCGGCTCCATACCTGGCAAATATAATTCATTCATATTCAACCTACCTTTAAATTTGCTTCTTCACCAAAATTCGTGGGTTACTTAAGCACAATTTGAGCTTGTATTATTTGGTGTCAAAAGATTTTCGACAAAATAACCGTTACTTTTGTATTCGTCAATAAATAAAAAGTTATTTTTTGGGTAAAATAGTGTAG
>DAOWBJ010000110.1 GCA_030634125.1 Victivallales bacterium | reverse complement strand
GGAGGGAAATATGTCTTTGATTGATTACCGACCAGCACCATTCTGGTTTTTGAACCATAAACTTGAAAAAGTTGAAATTATCCGACAGTTGCGGATGATGCGCGATTGCGGAGTCAGCGGCTTTTTCATTCATCCCCGTGCCGGTCTGCAAACTCCGTACATGTCTGGCGAATGGCTCGAAATGATTGAGTTTATCGTGGATGAAGCGGAAAAACTTAATCTCAAGGCCTGGCTTTATGATGAGGACCCTTTTCCGTCGGGAGCGGTTGGCGGAAAAGTTTTTTTTGATCATCCTGAATTCGCTGCAAGAGAAATTAAATTTTTCGATTTAACTCCAGATTCATCAGGCAGCATAAACGCAGATATTGGGCACGGCACTGTTTTAAGTGCAGTCGCTTTGCGTATGGACAACAGCGACAAAATAATAGAGGAATTGGATATTCGCGACAGGATTGGGGTATCGCGCAGTGATTTCTTCAAAACAGAGTGGAACAGCTCATATTATATCCAGATTTTCGGCAAAAAAGAATTTCCGCATTACCGGGCGGAAACTTTTTACCCCCATTTACAGCTTTCTATGGAACTGCAGGGCAAAGACTGGAAGATTTTCGTTACTACGGCGGAAGTTGTTGATGGGGGAAAATATATGGCATTACCTGATAATCTTAACAAAGAATGCGTCAAGTATTTTATTGAACAGACACACGAGAAATATAAAGAAAAAGTCGGAGATAAATTCGGCACAGTTATTCCAGGTATTTTTACCGATGAACCGGCAGTCGGGGCTCCTGTTCCGTGGACGGGAGGGCTGGAACAGGCTTTTGAACAGACTCACGGCTATTCTATTCGCGACAAATATCATCATCTATTTGTCAATATTGGTGAAACTTCGCGAACACTTAGAAAACATTACTGGGAAACAGTATATAAACTTTTCGCGGAAAATTATTTTGGTCAGATAGCGGATTGGTGCAAGGATAATTCGCTTGAGCTATGCGGTCATTGCATTGGCGAAGAAGATCCGCTCGGAACTGCCGGAGGAAGTAATACCTTCGGACTGCAGAGTAATATGGATATCCCGGGCTTTGACCATATCACCAACAATATTCCTAACGGGGCATTCTCATCGCTGAATCTTGGTGGAAAATTGATTGCCTCTTCCGCTCTCCAGCAAGGGAAAAAACAGGTACTCAGTGAATGTTTCGGCTGTAACCCGTTTAATTTTGACCATAATGGTATGCGGAAAGTCGCTAACTGGTTATTTGCCCTAGGCGTCAACTGGCTAGTGCCGCATGGTTTCTTCTATTCATACGACGGATACCGCAAATTTGATGCTGGAAAATCTTTTTTCTTTCAGCACGAAGATTTCTCAAACTTTAAAGACTTTGCCGCTTATGCGGAACGCGTCGGCAGCAAACTTGGACAAGCAAAATCCCTGAATCATGTATGCATTATTTTTCCAGTATCCGTATTCAGAAGCCTGTTGCCGGCAGAAAGAGAAGTTGCCGAAGAAGTACGCGAAAAACTTTTTAACTGTGTTCAGACACTGATTAACGAACATGTTCAGTTCGATTTGGCGGATGAGGAAACTCTATTGAACGCAGAACTTGAGAACAATCTCATCAAATGCGGCAAACAACGATATGATACTATTGTTTTACCTCAATTTGACGGACTGGAAACTTTGGAAACAAAAGCAGTTATTGATAAATACAAAGGATTTATTCCTATTGTAAAATATCCTGAGATGCCCTTATTTGAGAAAATTATTAAACTTTCTCCTGATGATCAAAATCTAATGCTTACAGTTAAAGAAAACGATGATGGAATTTTAGCTTATATTTTCAATAACAGCAAAATCCCCAGAGTGCTTGAAGCCGAAGCTAAGCAATCCTGCGCGGGATGTTATTTCTTTAGCACTGAATCAGGGACTTATTCGGAAATGTCAGCAGAAGATGGCAAATATCAATTTGCGATTGGCGGTTTTGAAGCAGTCATTCTTGAATTTCGCGAAAAAGAATTGGACTGTATTCCGTATGTAATGCCGGAAAATCTACAGATAAAAGAATATGATTTTGAAAAGAATCCGGAGTGGGACTATATGCCTCCCGGAGAAGGTTGGTTGGCGGCGGTCCACCGCTGGAATATCGCAATTAATGGAAGCGGTATACGTAAATTCGCGAAAAATCATTTATTTTGTCTGACTCGGGAGCTCATCGGTACCGAATTTCCGCATATCAAGATTCAACGTCCACGCCCAATATTTGATACTGTTCCGGAAGTGACGTCTATATATCCGCTAAAAATGGAGTTTTCTACAAAATTCAATTTGCCGAAGAACGCAGTAGAAAAAGAACTGTTATTAGTTTTTGAAAACGATACTTTTGCGGGTGATTATCAATTATTCATTAATGAGCAGGAGATCGACAAAAATACTATCCGGCGACAAAGAATATATGATCCGTGGAATAATATCGTAAAAATTAAAAAATATTGCCGGGATGGCAATAATACTATCCGTATTCTTTGGGAGCAAGCTAACGAGTTCAACGGTCTTCGTAGTTCTATTTATATAAAGGCAAAAAAAATGCTTTTACCCTCAAAAACATGAAAAAATCCTCAAACTCCCGTTAAAATCCCTCAAGGGGATGAGATGTTTTGTGTTCTGTAACGTCCTGAAATAAAACTAGTTGCAATATTATTTGCAATTTTTAACCAATAAAAATAAATAATAATTTGAAAAAGCGGACTAAATGGGACAAGCTCTATATATTGTAATCAAGGCGTTCCCTGTACCCATTTCCAATTCAGCAATCCGCTGTTCATGGGGATTTTTAGTTTTTTTGGCTTTGTGCAGATAAAGTGGCACTCCAATTAGGTGTCATCACTAATTCCTGCGGATCAAGAGTCCTGAATTTTAGTGCTCCTTTGACCTATAATGTAAGTTTTTAGACAAAAGGGGCAAATTTAGGCAAATTTTATCAATTGAAATTTTGTTACTACTCAGGTACTTTACGATAAAACAATAATACTTCAAAAGACGGCTTACAACCGTCATTGGTGCGTTGTGCCAAAAAATTTGCAAAAAAATATTCCGCCCTTTAAAATCAGTAAAATCAGGACTCCTTACCTGATTGCTACAATTCGTGCTTAATTCACAAAAACGAAAGGAAATAAGAAAAGACACCTTTTCCCTTTTATAAAATTTATTCCTGACACCAAAACCGCTGTATTTTATATGATTTCCTGCTTACGTAACCAGTGAAAGGTGTCATGCTTATTTCCTTTGTGTCTAGATTTTTGATCGAATAATTAGAAATAAAGGTGTCATCACTAATTCCCACGGATCAAGAGTCCTGAAAATATTATTCCATTCTTTATTACTGCAAAACAATTCATCATGTGTTGATAATGTGGTGTCAAGAGTATACGTTATATAATATAGTTTCATATCACAAACCCCACTTTCGGCGGTTTTTCCAGTCCCCCTCATTGAACTCCTCGTCGTGATCGCTATCATAGCAATCTTAGCCAGCATGTTGCTGCCGGCGCTGAATAAAGCCCGGAGAAAAGCAAAACAAATCTCCTGTACCAGCAATCTTTAAAAAACTTATTAGCCGCGAGCCGGACATTGCCGCAGGCATGTCTCAAGTATGCAAGTTCTGGTTTTCATAATCTCGTCTTTACTTTCACAAGCCTTAGCAAGTTCTTCGATACTAATTTTTCCATTTGGCACCTCAATATGAGTATTATTACCAATTAACGCAGGTCCCTCTTCAGGACAAAGGCTATAGCGTTTTGACCAATCGCAACGATGTCGTTTAATTAGCGGATAGTTTATTATTTCAGAACCTATTCGGATTTCAAAAGACTCATTTTCTAAAGCTTGCATAGGACATTTTTCAACACAGATATCACAGTCTTTGCAATATTTAACAACTGGCGCGACTTCATCAGCGGTAAGCTCTGCATACTATGCAACGTTGGTGTGATCCATGTTCTCTTGTCAGGAGCGCACCACTTTTACCTATTTCTCCCAATCCTGCAGCTACAGCCTCAATAGAAGAACAGCGCATGTCTGGCAAATGTCCACGCGGACTGTCTATTTTTGATCCTACTCCTAGCATATTTGAACATATCATGGCTTTATAACCCATCATTTGCAGCATTAAAGTCAGTTCATACGCCGCAAATCCGAGTTCGGCGACAGTTTGGTATTGGTGATAAGTGTAACACCCGATTTGTTTACTTTTATCTAGTCCGGAGTTATTTATGACTTCATCGGGAAAATGCATTCCTAAAACAATTACAGATTTCGCATTTTTTACATATTCTTTTGGAAGACGAATTTTAATATCCTCATGTTTGATTTCTGATTTCCAAGGACCGTGAGCCCGAAGACTGGAAATATCCCTAACTGCTTCGCCTAACTCTTTTTCATTGATATTTGATTTCAAATCTTCGACTATCGAAACAAATCTATCAGCTGGAGCTACTCCAAATAGACTAACAAGCTTTTCTGTAGCCATGTTTTCAAGTTTGTGTCGCAATTTTTACCTGTAAGTTTTTTAACACTAGACTGTTCGAGTTTTTGATGAATTTTGTTTGATGTGTCAACTGAGCTATTTGTAATGATTACGCCTGTTACTTGATTTAAACCGAATTCAGTGAACAGATTATTATCTCTTATTTCCCCTAAATCAGTCATTGCCGCCAACTCTTTATCGTTAATACCGCAATGTGCTCCTTGTTTGTATGAAGCCGCCGAATATCCGTAACTCTCAATTAGTTTAATAAGCCTTATCATGTTGTGATGCATCAACATAAATGCTGCTTTATCATATACATAGTTTTCCTGTACCTGCTTATCGTCTTTAAGAGTATGACTAGCAAAAGCAATAACAGTACAAGCTCCAGGATTTTCCTGCATTACTACTTTGCTAATTTCAGCATCAAACTGCAACGGGGCAAATGAAACTAAATCTATTCCCAGCTTTACGGCAAATGCAGAAATATCATCCCGCATTTTTCTTAAAGTGGGCATGGAATCAGGATATCGTTTATTTATGCGGTTCATAGAAATGGTTTTATCAGGACGTCCGAAACTTGGCTGACGGGTTCGTAAGTGTGGCGGAATGCAGACCTTTTGGCAAACTCCCCGTTCATGGCTACGTTTTCCCTTGGAATGCATTTCGTCAAGAATGGTTTGTTCATTAATTGTTCCATCTTCTTTGAGAGTTTCTGAATCGAGATTAAGATCAAAATGTTCTGCCCAGGCACAACACCAAATGTTTTTATTCGCATATTTGTAGGTTTTACCGCCGATTTTCACAACATGCGGTTCTTTGCTGTTAAAATCTTTTTTCAAGGCCATACTTGGGCAGTTGCGAATACAATCGCCACACCTGTCACACAGAGGCGGACCGTCATACATTGGAGTCGGCACTAATTCTGCATCCGTCACAATTGAGATAAAGCGACAACGATTCCCAAACTCCGGTGTAATTGCCAGGCCGGACCAACCAATTTCAGCCAATCCAGCAGCAGTCGCAGCGTGAATATGTGACAAATCTGGAGCAAATAAACTAGGAATATCTTCGAAGGCCCTGTATCTCCAAATATTGGAACTAGCCACCGCAATAGCTTTATAGCCATTATCGTTCAACATTCTTACGACACGATATGCAGAACGGTCCAAAAAGGTATTATGGTCAAGCCAACCGCCGGGCCCCATGTCGTGCGGAGTCGGTTCCCCTCCCAATTCGGTCCACGTGTCAGTTATACTGATAGCTCCAACTATGACAGTTTGAGATTCGGGAAGTATCGCTTTTGGGCTCATTAGATAAGGAGCGTTTTCCCAACGTCTTACTGGTCCGAATCCAACTAAGTCCATTCCAAAATTCAACATTTCAGCTTTTACTTTTTCTGTCAATATGCGATTCATTTATCAATATCTTTGATTTGATTGATTTTGTTAAATTATTGGTTTTAAACAAGATAATATGTGTTTTAATTTATCAACAGCTTCTCTCATTGCTGCAGTAATTTGCAAACGGTTTTCCTCTGTAAAACGATAACGAGGTAAGTAACACCCTAGTGATCCAAGCAATTGATCATCACCTCCAAGAACAGCGCAAGCCCCGGAAACAACTTTGCTAGAGTAAGTAGACAACATGAAATT
>DAOWBJ010000315.1 GCA_030634125.1 Victivallales bacterium | reverse complement strand
TCTTATCAAGGCCGCTTTGTCCTTTCAAGGCGCGGTTTACGGAGCGAATTGAAGTCTCCGCGTGTTCCGCTAATTCTTTTAAAGTTATCTGTGCCATATCTCTTTTGCCCATTGCCATCGTTGGCGTAAAGTATACATGCCATCGTTGGCGTTGTCAATAGCCATTATACTTTTTTTGCAAAAAAATGATATTATTTCTGTGCTGAACTTGAATAGTAGTGTGTTTCCCTATATTTTAGGGTAAACAGGGAGATTTTATCATGTCTTTGAAAAAAATAGAAGCAATAGAAAAGAAAATAGAAGCAACATCTCAGATAGATGCTAAAATAAAAGAGAATTTACTTGACCTGATGCGCAGCTTGAAAACCGAGCTGGCTGATCTGAAAGAGAACCATCCAAATACCGCTCACAATATAGCAGACAAGACTCAGGTTTCGACTGAAAAAATTCTGACTTCAGATAATAAGCAAAATGAATTACAGGAAAATATAGATGGATTACAGGAAACGGTTGAAGAATTTGAGGTCTCACATCCCAAACTTGTCCAGATTGTGAATCGTTTATGCATGATGCTGTCTGATATTGGCATTTAATTCAACTTTATTCGCGCAACCATACAAAAACAGGAGCATACCGTGTTTAACTTCTTAAAACGTAATCGTAAGGTTTGCCTTCTCCTTTTAGGATTTTTAGTTTTAATTATCTGCGAAACTGTCCAGGCACGAGCCGGCGGCGGTGGCGGCTTCGGCGGTGGCGGCGGTGGTTTCAGCGGCGGTGGCGGCTTCAGTAGTGGAGGAAGAGGCGGAGGCGGCGGCGGTCTTTTGCTGTTTATGCTTATTTTCCGATACCCATACATCAGTATTCCAATAATTTTAGTTTTTATAACCCTCTCAATGCTGGGCGGCAAACAGGTTAATCATTCCCGTCAGAATATTCGAATTAAACGAGGATTACAACGCCAGCGGCCTGATGCCTTGGACAACGCTAAGAAAAAAATACTTGCCAGCGATCCTGATTTTAGCATTGAAGGTTTATGTGAACGTGTTAAAAATGCTTTCTTACTGATTCAAAACGCCTGGTCAGATATGAATATGTTAAAAGCGCGGGCGTTTATTTCTGATGGTATTTTCGAACGTTTCTCCTTGCAGTTAAAGATATATGAATCATCTAAAGTCAAAAACACGATGTCAGATATTGAAGTTCTGAACAGCGAAATAGTTTCTATCAGGAGTAATAAATTTTTTGATTCAGTAGATATAAAAATTACCGCGAGCGCCGTTGACCGTTTTATAAACACGGACAATGATAAATGCATACAGGGAGGAGCGTCTCCTGAAAGCTTTGTTGAATACTGGACATTGCTGCGCCGTCCGGGGGCGAAAACTAAAACTGATCCCGGTTTGCTGGAAAATTGTTGTCCGAATTGCGGAAATCCTCTGGAGCTTCTGGACAAAACCGACTGTCCATCTTGTAAGGCTGTTGTTAATTCCGGTGAGTACGACTGGGTTTTGACTGAAATAACTCAGGAATCAGAGTATGCAGCCAGGTCTTCACGGAATATTCCCGGACTCGCGGAAATATCTAAAGCTGATCCGGCATTCAGCGTCAGTCATATTGAAGACCGCGCTTCGGTCATATTCTTCCGTCATATTGCCGCTCAATACTTCGGCGATGCCAAGTATTTAGTGAAATTAGCTTCGGGTGAATATCTACATACAAACCGTGATGATTTCAAAACCCTGCCTGACGGCAAACATCGTTTCTTTGCTGATGTCGCGGCGGGCTGTGTTGAATTGCTTAATGTTGTATCTACCGAGAGTGCCGATAATGATTTTTTAAGGATTTTAATTCGCTGGTCAGGACATAAAGTTACATCTGAAGTTCCTGGATTTCTAGCTCCTGACTTTAATGCTTCGCGCCTGTATCAGCACGAAATAATCCTTGAACGCCTGAAAGGAGTAAAGTCATCAGACAAAAATATCCTTACCAGTATTCATTGCCCGAATTGTGGTGCCCCAGAAGTAAACAGCAGCAAGCCTTATTGTGAATACTGTCAAACTCCGCTTAATGACGGCAGCCGTGACTGGATTTTGCATGACATCAGAATTTTCTCCGGTTACCCGGCAGTATCGGATGAAGAGGAATCGATATATACAAATAATATTGAGCTGCCCGGCGGAACAGTCCTCCCGGCACCTGATGGCGAACTTTTAATTTCAGGAGCTGTCGCTATGATGCTGGTTGACGGTGAAGTAGATCCTGCCGAACGCGCATTGCTCACAGAATTTGCGGAAGCCAGAAATGTATCACCGGCGCGTCTTGATTTAATTATAAAATCAGTAACTGACGGCACAATGGAACCAAAACTCCCGGATGATCCGGCATTGTGCGTCGCGTATATTGATGCCATGGCTACAATGTGCCTCGCCGATGGAAAAATAAGCTCCAAAGAAGCTGAATTACTTTATTCTCTGGGTCTTAAAATGGGCTTCGATAAAACTCAAGTGCGTGATTTTATAAAACAATTAAGACAAGATTTACTGCAAAAACTAAAATGCGCGAAGTGAAAAATACACTTTTATTCTCGTCGGGACTGAAATTTCCGTGTTTTTTCCCGGGAC
>DAOWBJ010000018.1 GCA_030634125.1 Victivallales bacterium | reverse complement strand
CTATTCCAATTCAGATTGACATCCAGTTGCTTTCCTTGCGGAATGCTTCGCCAGCGGGCGTAATTTCCAAAATAAATTTTGGTAAATTATTTGATGAGATTTTTTAACCGTTATTTCGGTAAAAGTAACGGTTATTTTATCGAAAATCTTTTTGACACCAAATGATATAAGCTCAAATTGAGCACATTCAACCCACTAATTCTGGTGAAGAAGCCTATTTTTTATATTCGTAATTGATTTATTATTAATTTATTCGATGTTGGATGTTCGATGTTCGATGTTTAAAAAAACTGGGCGGAATTCTATTAGCGGACATACCTTATGTCGTAGTTGACCCAAGGATTAAATTTACAAAGCAATAGTAATAAAAGCGTTGTATTTGGTTGCAATCTTATACTTTCAGGGATAAATTATCTATTATTTTCGAGATATTTAACCCTTAATCCTTAACCCTTAAAACTATAATGAATGAAAGTAAACTGCTTAGATCTTTGATGAATCGCGGGAGCGAATTCTTAAACTGTGAATATCCGATTATTTGCGGGGCTATGACCTGGGTCTCTGACCCTAAACTCATAGCGGCTGTAGCGAACAATGGTGGTTTCGGCTGTCTTGCCGGAGGTAACGCGCCATCGGGAATATTGAAACAACAGGTTGCTGAAGTGCGCGCTTTGACTGATAAACCTTTTGGAGTGAACTTAATTACCATCGCCCCGGCTTACAAAGAACATTTGAAAAGCCTGAAAGAACTGAAATTGAAATACATCGTTTTTGCGGGCAGTTTCCCGCGCGCGAATGAAATTGCTGTAGCCAAAGAAACAGGCGCAAAAGTAATGTGTTTCGCCTCGACTTTGTCAATCGCTAAACGCATGGTGCGTTTTGGGGCTGACGCGATTATTCTCGAAGGCAGCGAGGCCGGCGGACATATCGGGCATGTATCGGCAACGGTTTTGATGCAGCAGGTGCTCTTTGAGATCGGTGAAGATATTCCTGTATTTATGGCCGGCGGAATCGCTACCGGGAAAATGATGGCTCATACTTTACTCATGGGTGCTGCCGGAGTGCAGTTGGGGACACGTTTTGTTATGACTGATGAATGCTGCGCGCATGAAAAATTCAAAACAGTTTTCAAACGCGCGAATGCCCGTGATGCCATATCCACTCCTCAATACGATTCAAGCCTGCCGGTTGTGGCGGTTCGCGCTTTGCGCAACAAAGGGCTTCAGGGTTTCGGGCAGCTTCAATTGAAATTGCTCAAAAAATTGGGGGCTGGTGAGATTTCCCGCGAAAAAGCTCAGGAAGAAGTTGAAACTTTCTGGATGGGAGCTTTGCGTAAAGCTGTTGTTGACGGAGATGTTGATAATGGTTCTTTGATGGCAGGTCAATCTGTTGGTCTGGTCGATGAAATTGTACCGGTTCGTGAATTGATTGCGGAATTAATTGATGACGCGTCCAGTACTTTGGAAAATATAAAAACCAAACTCAATACAATATAAATGGCGAAAAAGGGTAAAAACTTAAGAAGATGGAATTACGGCTTGATTATATCCGCCCTGCTTATCTTGGTTATGGCGGCAAGCTTTCAGACTTTGCGCCAGGCTTGGTTCAGGGTTACGAATAACTTCTTTTACCCTTACATCGATTTACCGGCTCAAGGCAAATATCTTGCCGCTGACGGCAGTACTCGTTTGTACAGTAAACAGGAATTGGCGGAAAAAATCAGCCAGCTCCAGGCTGACAATCGCATTTTTGCCACCAAAGTCGCGAGACTCGGCGAACTTACAATTGAAAACGAAAAATTACGTTCCTTGATTAAGCTCCCCAAACGCTTCGGTTGCAATTATATCACAGCGGAAATAATTATCAGGGACCCCTTGCGCTGGAAGGAGGGCTTTACTGTCAGCCGCGGCACTGATGATGGAATCATTGCAGGCACCCCGGTTTTGTGTTTCAACCCTGAATATCCTGAACAAGTAATACTGGCTGGAGTTGTTAAAGACGCGGCGAGACATTCCGCGCAGGTTATAACTGTCTTGAATCCGCGCTTTCGAATTTCCGGATATTTCGCGGAAGCCAGAACTCATGGCATTATTAATGGTGATGCCCGGCAGACTCTTCGACCTGATCATATAAATATTAGTTTTTTGTCTACCCGCAAAAAATTTAAACCCGGAGAAAAATGTCTTACTTCCGGATTCGAACACCAGATACCGGCAGGTTTTTTGATTGGTTCTTTGAAAAGACTGGATGCGAAAAATCAAATCTTTTCTAATAAACTCTATTTGTCAGCTAAAATTTTACCGGCTGCGAAATTGGATAATTTACATTTTGTAGTTTTGGCGATACCCCAAAATAAAAGGGCATTATAATGGCTAATCTTTACATGCTGTTTATCATGTTAATATTGTTTTGGCTGCAGTTATTATTTGGCGGCATTGCTTTGCATGTACCCTTTTGTATTGGAGGAATCTTTTATATAAGTATTGCATATTCCTGGAGACAAGGAATATTCTGGGCTTTAATGAGCGGAATTTCGCTTGATTTAGCTTATAATCGTTATTTTTTTATCTCTACCTGGGTTTTTCTGGCTGTAGTGATTTTCGCGGAATATTATTTGCGGAAAAACGATATGCGTCATTTGCGTAATTGCATCCTGCCGGGAGCAGTCATTGCTTTAATGAGCGTATTGCCTGTCTGGATATACAAACTGATTATTTACAATACAGATATTATTACCGTATTTCAAGACATGCTGCCCGTAACAATTTTTACGCTGGGTTTTAACGCGCTTATGCTGCCTTTGCTGGTGCTGGTGCTTGATGAGATCGGGGGAAAAGTAAGATTGCCTTTATTCACTAATGCTAACAAGCGGCTTCTTGAGGAGCTACAATAATATAAATGAGAAAATTATTACTTAAACATAGAAATCGTGTTCTGATTATAGGGCTTTTCCTGATTTTTCTGTATTTTATTCTCGTCATTAAATTATGGCAGGAGCAAATCAGACAAGGTTCTACGCATCGGGAAAAAATTTCAAAACAATCAATTCGACGAATCCGCATTCCGGCGTCAAGAGGAAAGATATTAACTTCAGATTTGCATGTTTTAGCCGATAATACTCCTTCTTACGACGTGTATTTATATTTTGAGGAAATGCGGCAGCCGGGGCGCGGCAGAACAATTACCTATATTGAAAACGCGCTTCTGCAAATAGACGCGATTCTAGATGAAAATAAAAAAATAACCGCTTTGGACATCAGGAAACACATGAACAAGCGCCCCGGTCTGCCATTCAAAGTCGCAAGCGATATAAGCCCCAGGCAGATGTCCAAAATATTTGAATTATCCGCGAAAGTAAAAGGTCTGGGCATAATTCCTCACAGCAAACGAGTTTATCCGGCGAAGGATATTGCCGCTCATGTCATCGGCTATACGCGTCCCGAAGACCCTCAGAAAGCCAGTGACCGCAAAGAATATTTTTACTATCTGCCTGACCTGAAAGGTGTGCGTGGAATCGAAAAACAATTTGATACTCTTCTTTTTTCGGACAAAACGGTTCGCGGTTTAAAGGGCTATCCGGGATTCAGTCTGGTTCAAGTCGATCATCGCGGATTTATTCATAAAACTTTAATTGACGAAATTAAGCCTTTGAGCGGTAATAATGTGATTTTAACTTTGGATTGGCGCGCGCAAAAAATCGCCGGTGATTTGATGAAAGATTTTCGCGGAGCATTTGTGCTGCTCAATGCCGATACCGGCGCGGTGATTGCCATGGTGTCCAGTCCGTCCTTTGATTTGCAGGCTCTTTCACCCAAAATTACCAGCAAGGCCTATCAAAAATTGGTGAAAGATCCGGGTAAACCATTATTCAACCGGGCGATTCTTGGCGAATATACTCCCGGATCAATTATAAAACCGCTGGTCGCTTTAACATTATTGAATTACGGCATAGAACCGGAAGAAAGAATTTCATGTGATGGGAAAACTATGATCGCCAAAGCGCGTATTCGTTGTTCGGCATGGCGGCGCGGCGGACACGGCAACGTGGATTTAAAGCAGGCGATAGAACGATCCTGTAATGATTATTTCATTGAAAAAGGGAAAAAATTAAGAATGGAAGATTTGCGGGATATGTTTAAAAGTGCCGGATTGGGAAGGATAACTAAACTTGGTTTACCCGAACGCCAGGGCAGACTGCCCGCGCGTGAAGATAAAAAACGTATCACCGGATTTGCCTGGAACCAGTATGATACCTCATTGTTATGTATAGGGCAGGGCTATGTCTCGGTAACTCCTTTGCAGGCGGCGGCCTATACTGCCGCTTTGAGTAACGGCGGAGTGCTTTATAAACCGTATTTGCTCAAAGAAATCCGCAGTTCAGCAGGAACAGTTTTATACCGCACAAGCCCGCGGATCAGCGGTAATTTGGACACGACTCCTCATGATTTAGAAATAGTTCAAGAAGCTATGCATATGGTTGTCAACAGCTCTGGAGGCAGCGGCAGTCTGGCTGAAAATCCTCTCATTGATTTGTCGGGAAAAACCGGAACCGCAGAAATCAAGCTAAAGGGAAAACGTCATCAAAATACCTGGTTTATTTGTTTTGGGAAAAATGAAAATATCAATTACGCGGCGGCAATCATTGTAGAGGATGGAGTTTCCGGAGGAAAAACCTGCGCCCCGATTGCCAAAGCTTTTTTCATGAAGTACCTGAAAAAATAAAAATACAATCGCACCGGGGCGTCGTCGGACGCGGACAAGCGGCGGAAAGCGCTTGTCGTCCGTCTCCAACGGACGAAATTTAAGTATGACCACATGCATGTGGTCATACGCATTAGACCAAAATCCACTCTCGAAAAAAGAGGCTTTTAAAAAAGAATAAAGTAATTTTTTAAAAGATGCGAGTGTTCGAGTTTGTCCACGACCAAATCTTTCTCGGATGAACATTTTTAGAACAAATTAGTTTATTTGCCTTACTTCGACCTGTGTAGAGCTGATGGTATATTGTGTTGTTTCGCTTATTGTGAGATTTGAGTCATCAAAAAAAACAATATTAAAACCAGAGTTATGACTTTGATCTATTGCACTTTTATAGGCTATCCCAGAAAAGCCTTGATTCTTTATAAATTCGCATAAATATTGTGTCGGTAAGTATTCTAACCCAACTTCCGCAGGCAAGAAAAAGGCATGTTGACTATCAACGACTTAACTAAAAAGCTGGCACAACGTCGTGTTCACATCTTTTTGAAAATGGTGGTCTTGCTCGGTAATGCGGCGCAATCAATCGCCAGATGATTGTAAATAGCGCGCTGTTTTTCATCGGGGCGACCCGCTTTGCGGAGATGTCGTACTTTGCCATCAGATGTCGGGATAACCATGCTGGTATAGCAATGAGTTGAAAGCAGACGTCTGACCTTCTGCCAGGAAAGTTTGCAGCCAACTGTCTCAAGCGAATATTCTATCCAGCGCAACAGATGATAAGCAAGAATGGTAATCCAGATATGTCCATCACAACGCTCTTCGGTATAATGAAAAAATGGACGTAAACCAAGATCACTTTTGAGCAGACGAAAGGCGTTTTCTACTTTTGTCAGGGTGATGTAAATATGCCAAATACTGTCATCTGAAAGGTCTTTTCTGCTGCTGCGCAGATGATAACAGCCGTGCAGTTCAGCATCAGCCAGATATTTTTCGTCGTTTCGTATCCAGGTGAGCAGATGCTTCTCAGAAGCATAAGTGATGTTGTAAAATTTGGCGGCACGGATGTATTTGCCACAAAGTTTACCGATGTTGCGGTTGACGGTTTCAGCTCCGTTTTTAAGATGAAGTTTGCCATCATTTTTGTCTATGCGCTTCTTTAATTTTTCAAAACCGGCAAGCAGTTTCTCCTCAGTTTTGCTGATTATCGCATCTTCTTTCTTTTTGCGTTCGTCGCTACGGCATAGTACCGTAAGCTCTTGCTCTGATTCAAGACGGCGAACCATTACCGGTGCTTTGCCGACACGTTCGCCGACCTGGTGGAATTTGTCCAGTTCCAGAAAGTCCGCGGCAAAATGTTGCCGGGTAGTACGTTTGCCGTTGACCACGTAATCAAAACCGTTTTCAAGCAGGTAGGCAAGGTTTTTATTGGTGGCGATGCCGCCGTCAAGTACGACCATTGGTTTTTGGTCATTGCCGCATAAGCCTTGTAAATTTCTGACGGCTTCCACCAGCGTACGGCAGTCGTGAAGGTTACCCGGAAAAACTTTGTGGCTCAACACAAAACCTTCGCCATCAAGTACCAATCCTACTGAAACTATTGGGCGATCAGTTCGTTTTTCCTTGCTGTTGGCACTGCGACGCGCTTTGGTGTTCGCGGACGCTTCGCCTTCAAAATAGCTGTTTGTCAAATCATACAACACAATTGTGCGGTTTAGGTTAAATAATTCCCGTTCCCGCTCGCGCAAATGGATTTCGAGCTTGTCTTGATTGGCTAAAAGTTTGTCGCTGGCTCGATAAAAACGGTCTTCGCCGCTAAGCTCAATGTGCTCTCCGAGCAACTCGTTAAACGCGGTAGTTTCCGCCCAGGACAAAAGTGAGTTTTCGCTGACTGGCTCAATTAAACGGTTGTATATGCTGATTTTGACGGCATTGATTTGCCGAGAGCTGAATTTGTGTTCATCTAAAAATTCACTCATCCCCAGGGATTTCCATGCCGCTTTCAACGGCAGCAGCGGTCCCAATAGAGTCGTATTTTCATGTTTGAGCCGGTCAAGCAGGACTCCGTCGATAATAGTTTCAGGCATTACTTTTTGTTCTTGATGTTTTATCGGCGTGAGTTTGCCTGTGGATTCGAGTTTTTTGAGGATAAAATCCACCCACTTAGCCACTTCCAGTTCCAGCGGCAACAAACGTTGATAACCATTCATGCGGTTTTCGACTTCATGAGCAATCGTTTTGCGCAATTCATCCGGGATCGGGACATTACCCAGAGATAAAATAATTTGCTGGCGAACCTTGCCGTTATGGTCTCGTTGGGCGCTGACCAGTTGCAGCGCCGGAGTGGTTTTGGTTTTCTTTTCCCGGATGTACATTAATTTTTTTCACTTTTTTTTACCTGCGGAAGTTGGGTTAGCTTAAAGGCTGTTTTTGAGGAGATATCAGGACTTGACAATGGCAGCCACAAGAAGCACACGCTTTTGGAATTAAGGTCAAAAATGGTACCCCGGACAGGATTCGAACCTGTGACAGCTTGATTAGAAGTCAAGTGCTATAAGCACAAAAAAGGTAAAATAAGTGAAAAATAAGTGAAGCGACCTCTTGACTAATTGTTTTTAGAGCGTATTATAGCATATAATAGCAAATTACAATTAAAGAGGTTTAAAAATGACAGTTTTCAAACAAAAAACAAGCAAAGGCGAAACTAGGGATTACCATTATGCATTCATGTCTAGCGGTAAGACTTATCGGGGAGTATGCAAAGGCTGTACGTTAAAGAAAACAGCTCTGGATTATGAAAAGAATATCAAAGCAAAAGTTCAGGAGCTATCTACAAATAAAACTGTTAAAGCTTTAGTTGAGAATTTTCGACAAGATATGACTGGTGGTAGTGATATACTAATAACTGATGCATATGAATTATCCCTAAAAAAACCTAAGAAAAAACAACCCGCCGAACAGCTTATCAATGCTAAGCGGTCATACTGGCGCGACTTTATCGACTATATGGCTCATTATTACCCGGATATAACAAAACTAGCAGACGTTCGCAAGAAACACGCAGAGGAATATATACAGTTTATCCGTAAGAATGGACGTTTTAATAAAAAAGTATCTTACAAGATAAAGCGCAAAGCTACCAGTTACCAAAGACCGGGCAATTTATCAAATAGAAGCTGTAATGCGTTTCATCAGGCTATTTCAGAAGTATTCAATAAACTGTATATCGATGCAGGATTAATTGAGAATCCTTTTGCAGGTATAGAGAAACAAAACAACGAAACAGAAAGCCGGGAAGCGTTTACCGAAAAAGAATTAAAACTAATAGCTAAGAAAGCAGACGATTTTGTCAAGCCTATATTTGTAATTGGAATTGCAACCGCTTTACGCGAGGGCGATATTTGTACTCTAAAATGGAAAGAGATAAATTTTAAAACTAGCTTGATTAGACGTAAAATGTTAAAAACACGACGTTTTGTTCAGATTCCAATTTTACCGCCATTGCAAAACTTTCTACTTGAGCAAAGAGACCGCGTAAATGATAGTGAGTATGTACTTCCAGAGCAAGCCGCAATATATTTAAAAAATTCAAGTGGTATAAGCTGGCGCGTTAAAAATTTTCTCGAATCCATTAAAATTAAGACTACAAAAAAAGTACCTGGAAGAAGTCGCGCTGTAAGTATTAAAGACGTTCACAGCTTACGGCATACCTTTTGTTATTATGCCGGTGTTTATAGTATACCGTTTTTAGTTGTTAAAGGCATTGTCGGGCATGTTTCGCCACAAATGACTGAATTATACCAGCAACACGCGGATAACCACATGAAGCGCGAAAAGCTTATGCAGATGCCTGATTTTATGGGATTAGATATAAGTGACGTTAAGGAATTACCACAAGCCAACGATAACATGCTCCGTACGGAATTAGCACAACAGATTGAATCGTTACCAGATGATGTACTCAGTAAAGCATTAAGCTATATCAAAAAGTTGAAATAAATAGTAAAAATCTAAATTTTCAATAGAAGAATATAAATCAAGATTTTCAATTAATCATTAAAATTCAGAGAAAAAATAGAATTAAAAATATTTTGAAATATTAAAAAAGAACCTAGAATAAATAAATAGGACATTCTTGTTTATTAAAAAAAGGTTTCATAGTTCCATTCCCCGTGAAATTTATCTTTGGTTATGTTAATATTTTTATGCTGTTGATCAGAACCATTGTTATTCATTTGATGCCAACTTCTATCTAGACTGGCATGACCCATAAAATCTGTTGCTTTAGGGTTTCCAATAAGGTTTATCACGACTTGTCGTGCGAATGATGTCCCTTTAATTTTGCTCTCCGTTATTTGAGAAAACATCTGATGCTCAATTTTATTCCATCTTATTATTGCTGGAGGAAAATGCCGAACCTTTATAGTTAGGTCAAGTTCAATCGCTAAATTATAAAGTTTTGTTTTCCATAACTTAACTTTACTTTCATTACTGTTCCCGCAATCAGCAATTATGATTAATTTTTTTGCCCCAGAAAATATATTCATTCCGGTAGAATACCACCAGTGTCTTATGGACTCAACAACAAATTCTGCTGTGTCACGAAATATTCCAGTACTTGTCCAATCCCCATTTGCTCCAACCCCTGGTGCAGATCCTATTAAACCTTTATTATCACAATTACAGGAGCTGGCGTTGCAGGAAATATATTTTTTCTTTGTGTCGATATAAATGACAGGATCTCTGCTATTAAATGCTTTTGCAATAGAGCTAGAAATAAACTTGAATTGATCATCCCTATCAGAATGAAATGCTTTTCCATTAGACTTTCTATTGGATTGTATACTGTAATTTTGTTCGTTAAGAAGTTTCCAAACAGAGTGTTGTGAAATGAAGATTCCTTTCTCTTGAAGTTCTTCTGCAAGATTTGTTGTACTTTTGCTTGTCCAGCACAAAGGATCATCAGATTTTCCACATAGTAATGCTTCTAATTGGCACAAAATTTTTGGATTGCTTTCTATTAGTGATTTACGTCCAGTTCTAGGTTGGCGATTGAAAGGCTGATCGAGATCTTTCATGTAAAGATAGATAGTTGAACGCGAGATATTCAATATTTTTGTTAAAATTTTAATGCTACCACTACCAAGTAAACGAGCATCTGAAGCTGCACAGAGGCGTAGGCTTCTTTTATTAAAATGAATGCTAAGCGCATCATATTTTTTCTTTAGATCGCGTTCTGATATTTCCATAAAAATAACAATACATGACCAAATTAAAAAATGCAAATATGTTCATTTTATTTTTTCTAAGTTCTGAAGTGAATAAATAATAGTAACAAAAGGCAATTTCTGTGATAAAACGTAACTCATAACAAGGAGCTAAAAAATGCAACAAACAAAGTTACCAGAATCGATCGCAACAGCCGTCAATGCATTACCGAGTCCTTATGGACTAACCGTATCTCTATTTGACAATTTCACATGACAATCAATGGGGGATAATTTGCGAAATCACAACATTTTTCAAAAAAATCTTTTAAATGTATAAATACTTTCAAAGGAATATAATTTCCTAGACAAGCAAAACTGTAACATGGAGCAAAAAAATGGAACAAGTAGCAGGGTTACCAAAAGCAATCGCAGAAGCCGTTAATGCATTACTGAGTCCCTATGGATTAAGTGTAAGTGTGTTAACCAAACCACAACAAGATGACAAAGTAAAATACTTATCTCCAAAGGCAGCCTCGATATATACGAGTATATCTCGATGGACAATTTTTCGCGCGATCAAAGCTGGAAATCTTCCCGCAATAAAGATGAACCAAGCGAAAACCGGAAAAGTCCTAATTGCACGGGCAGATCTTGACAAATGGATCACGAGCCATCGAATGAAGGTGGCATGAAATGAACGGTATAATATCAATTGTTAATTTCGATAAGCTAATAAAGAAAATATACTACCGTTGTTTTAATTATAATTTTCTACTGATCCTTTGTTTTAAGATGTGTACTATTGTCGATAAAATTAATAGCCTTTATATGGGCATTTTACTCTATATTGTCCTCAAGTTTAAATTTCAAAGGGAATTTTTATTAGTTGTATTTAAATATGGGTTTAAATATAATAATAATTTAATCATATAAATATCTATATAAATCTAAAGAATAATAAAGTAATAAATCAATTATAAGTGAGGTAGTAATGGCTAGGCGAGAAATAATTAATTCATTTACATATCGTGGCTATGATATACAATTAAAGCCTAAAGGAAGTATTAAAGCGATATTAGATAATATAATTAGCTCATTGGAATACATGTGGGATACTTGCAATCAGAATCTTTGTGTTATTCATTTTTTTGTTCAATTGAAAGATGTAACTATTAAAAAATCTAATGAATATATTCGTGGAGTGTTAAATAGCTTTAAGAAAACAATGAATTATAATAAAATTAAATCTGAATTTATATGGGTAAGGGAAAGAGGGAAACGAAATGGGAAATATCCTCATTACCATATAGCGTTAATTGTAGATAGAAAATATAAACAAGACTCTTTTGGTATGATGACTCATTTAAATAAATTAATGTCCAAGAGACTTGGTTATGAGTTTAATGGTTTCTTCCCGCGTCGTCCTGGTAGTGATAACTTTAGGAAAACAAAAAAGGTAACTAGAAAACTCAATAATTTAAATGATGCTGTTAATTGGATTTCTTATTTAGCTAAAGTGGTCACGAAGGATCTCACAAGTGGTTGTAAGTGTTACGGGCAATCCAGGGGGTATCAGGGTTGGCTAAAGTCTACAACTAACACGAGAGAGTGCTTAAAAGACCATTCCTTGATGAATGAGAGTAAGCCGGATCATAGTGTAAAGACTAGCGTAGATTATTCGATTGACAAACAAGAAGCATCTCAAAGTAATATTGAATCTAAAGGAACAAATAAACTAGTAGATAACCCGGGCATACGATCAAAGTTCAAAATTAACACGAGTGGTTGGTCTAAGGGCTTCTGGTGTAACTATAATAAAATATCTCAACACTATGTTGACGATAATACAAAAGCAAATGAATTTATTCCCATTAATGCCATTTCTTTTCCGTTATTGGACGAAATTTTAGCATTTTTTGAAGAAACTCCAGAAGATGCCCGCTCACATAATGAGGATAGTTCTTGTTCGATGGAGAATGAGCTCTTAGCAAATTTAGAAATACGAGAAGATAATTTTCAATCGAAACCTAAAACCAAAACGAAGAAGTGTGTACCGCAAGATGAATATGTGATTGATATTTTTTCAGTATAATAATAAGGTTGGACACGGAAATATTCAAGTATGCTCTTTTTAAATTATTGATTGAAAAATAT
>DAOWBJ010000007.1 GCA_030634125.1 Victivallales bacterium | reverse complement strand
TTTTAATCGCCGGATCGCTCTGTTTGACCTTAACATAAGTATTTACGAGCAAAAGCAGAGTGTCCTTGCGTTCGTGGTCGTTCGGCGCGAACTTGAAAGCATCACGCAAAAATATTATCGCGTCCCGGGGATGCCCGTTTTTAAAAAAATGTTTTATCGCGCTTTGTGAAATTTTATATACCAGAGGATTAGGTTTGACTTCAATATCTTTCATTACTTCTGCGTAAGTTTTACGCAGCTCGGAAAATTTCTTTTCCTTAATCATCTGCAGCAAAAGAAGCAATTTTAATTGTGAATAATCAGCATGGCTGCTGAATTTTTTGCTTTCAGCAAAAAGTTTTTTGCTTTTTATTAAATCTTCACCCATAATCAGGCAAAATAATTTTTGTTGGAATGCTGTGAATCCCCATGAAGTCCCTTTTGCCTGCTGTTCCAGCAAAGAGTAAATTTTTGCAGCGTCCAGCCAGAGATTTTGACGCCTCAGACTGAGTCCTAAAGTCGAAAGAAGTTGAAAGTATAAATCCCCTTTTTTAAGTTTACTTTTCAGCGTTAAACGCAATAATTTTTCGGCATCTTTATACTTGCGTTCAAGCATGTAAATACTTGCCTGATAGAGAGCTTTTGAATTATTTCCGGCAAGCGGAAAAGCTTTAGAGAAGGCCGCGAGTTCGCGTTTGGCATCAGTAATTTGTGATGCGCTTATATACGTCGCGATCAGACGTATGTAAGCATCCCGCAAACTTTTTTTGTCTTCCGCTGAAGCCGATTTATAACGCTTATAAAATCTGACAGCCTGTTTGTAATCCCGCGCTTTGATCGCGGCATCGCCGAGCGCGCGCAAACGTGCCGCGTCATCCGCGTTAAGGATGCTGAAAGTACAATACAGAAATATAACCGTGCCGGCTTTCAATACAGCTTTTATATAAAACAGCTTTAACATATATATTCCTCTGTCCAAACAAGACTGGTGAAATCAGGCTTCCGCTGTTGCCGGATCTTCTTCTTTTGATTCCACACTTTCAGCTTCAGGATTAAGTTTTTCCTTGATCGCCTCAAGTATTTTTTCCTGCATCCCCGCATCATCCCGAAGCAGAATTTTGGTGGCTTCACGTCCTTGCCCAAGCTGTTCGCCGTTATAGGAGAACCAGGAACCACGTTTTTCTATTATATCATTGTCTAAAGCAACATCAAGAATAGAACCGGTACGGGAAATACCTTCTGAATAAATAATATCGAATTCAGCGATTCTAAACGGCGGTGCCATTTTGTTTTTAATGACTTTAACGCGGGTGCGATTACCGAGAACATCACCGGCTGCGTCTTTGATCTGACCTATGCGCCGGATATCCATGCGGATCGATGAATAAAATTTCAATGCGTTACCGCCGGTAGTCGTTTCAGGACTGCCGAACATTACGCCGATTTTCATGCGAATCTGATTTGTGAAAATAATGCAGGTACGGCTGCGGTTGGCTGCTCCGGCAAGCTTCCGCAATGCCTGAGACATCAAACGCGCCTGTAAACCCATGTGGGAATCTCCCATTTGACCTTCGAGCTCGGCACGCGGAATCAAAGCCGCAACAGAGTCAATAATCAGAACGTCAATTGCGTTACTGCGCACGAGTGTGTCCGTGATATTTAAGGCATCTTCACCGCAATCCGGCTGCGCAATTAATAGTTTATCGGTGTCGACACCAATTTTTCTCGCGTAAACAGGGTCAATAGCATGTTCCGCGTCAATAATCGCGGCGGTTCCTCCGGCGCGCTGAGCGTTGGCAATAACATGCAGACACAAAGTTGTTTTACCTGAAGATTCAGGACCGAAAACTTCAATAATTCGACCGCGCGGCAAGCCTCCAACGCCCAAGGCAATATCCAAGCCCAGGGCTCCGGTACTGATAGTTGGTACATTCGCAAACATTCTCGAATCATCGCCAAGACGCATGACTGCACCTTGACCATAAGTTTTTTCTATCTGACTTAACGCAATCTCCAAATCTTTATTGCGGTCCGCGTCTTTGTCCCATGCTTTTATCGGGGGTCTTTTTTCTTTAGCCATTTTTCCATTACTCCAAATTAAATATCCAGGTTTTTAACTGTTGCCGCATACTTTTCGATGTAATTACGACGAGGTTCAACAATATCGCCCATTAATAAAGTAAACATGCGCTCCGCTTCAACCGCGTCTTCCATAGTAACTGAGATCATTTTACGAGTGTTTGGATCCATTGTTGTTTCCCAAAGCTGCTCGGCATTCATTTCACCAAGACCTTTGTAACGTTGAATATGCAAACCCTGACGACCATTCTTCTTGATTGCGTTGAATAATTCTTCAATGCTGAAAATCTCTTCTTCTTTTTCCCCGCTTTTTACCTTAAACAGGCAACCGCTTCCGCCAAAAATGTTTTCGGCGACCATATCTAAAGATTCAAGTTCAGTGATAATTTCTTTACATTGGTCAGCTTCAAAAATACTGATTACATCAATCGCTGAATTTATTTTTGTGAAATCATCAAGATCTTCGTTTTCTTCAACTTCAACAGATTCACTATTTTCATCTTCAGCGACTGCCTCTGTGAGTTCCGCGACATCTTCATCCGGGGCTAAACGCTCTTTGACTTCGCGGATAAACGCTTCTTCCTCTTCATCCGTATAGATGTATTTAGTCGAAACTGTTCCGTCATTTTCACGAACATTGATTTTCGCGACAGGCAGCTCGCCGTTATCCAGTATTTGAGAAAAGTAGCTATCCGCTTCAATGCCGGAACGCTGCAGGCCAATAGATATATTCTGCACTTTGAAGAACATCTCGACTAATTTATTAACTTTTCCCATATCAAGCGGATTGCGCTCGGGATCAAAAACTTCAATATCCTCGCAGCCAAGCTCAGTCAGAAAATTATCTAATTGACCTTCCGTGTCGATATAACGTTCTTTTTTGCGGCGGCGCACCTTGTACAAAGGCGGATTAGCTATGTAAACGTAAACGGATTCAATGACGGGTATCATCTGGCGATAGTAAAATGTTAGAAGCAAAGTTCTAATATGTGAACCGTCAACGTCCGCATCCGTCATGATTACGACACGATGGTAGCGGGCTTTTATCACATCAAAATCTTCACCAATACCGCAGCCTACCGCGGCAACCAGAGATTGAATTTCTTTGTTCTGCAGAATTTTGTCAAGACGGGCTTTTTCAACGTTAAGCAATTTACCGCGAATCGGCAGAATCGCCTGGAAAGAACTATCGCGACCCTGCTTCGCCGAACCGCCCGCGGAATCTCCTTCCACGATGTACAATTCGCTTTTTTCCGGTTCACGACTGGAACAATCCGCCAATTTACCCGGTAGGCTGAAACCATCCAGGGCGCCTTTACGTTGTACTAATTCACGGGCTTTTCTGGCCGCTTCGCGGGCTCGAGCCGCTGTCATGGCTTTGTTTATGACTTCTCTGGCGATGGCCGGATTTTCTTCCAGAAATTCGCCAAGTCCTTCGTTTACAATAGATTCAACAATTCCGCGAACGTCACTGTTACCGAGCTTGGTTTTAGTTTGTCCCTCAAACTGCGGGTCAGGAACCTTAACACTGATTACGGCGGTCAAGCCTTCACGAGTATCATTACCGCTCATCGGCTTGTCGTTCTTGAGCATTTTGTTATTTTTAGCGTAAGCATTAACGGTACGGGTCAAAGCGGTTTGGAAACCGGTCAAATGCGTACCGCCTTCAATAGTATTAATATTATTGGTATAGCTGTAAATATTTTCGCTGAAACCATCATTGTACTGCATGCCTAGTTCAACTTCAATATTATTTTTGACTTTGGTCATGTAAATGACTTCTTTAGAAAGAACCTGTTTGTTCTCATTGAGCATAGAGACAAATTCACAAATCCCGCCTTCGTAATGAAAAATTTCTTTGCGGATACTTTCATTTTCATCGGTGCGTTCGTCAGTCAGTGAAATTGTAATTCCGCGATTCAAAAATGCCAGTTCTCGTAGACGTTTAGCCAGAATATCCCAGACATAAACACTTTCAGAAAAAATTTCAGGATCAGCGAGAAAACTGACTTTGGTGCCCTGTTTGTCGGTATCGTATAATTTAGTTAATTCTTTTTTGGTATCGCCGCGTTCAAAACGCATGTGATAAGCGGCTCCGTCACGGGCGACTTCAACGTCAAGCCATTTACTAAGTGCGTTTACACAGGAAACGCCCACGCCATGCAGGCCGCCGGAAACTTTATAGGAACTATGGTCAAATTTACCGCCGGCATGGAGAACCGTCATGACAACTTCCACAGCGGGTTTACCTTCGCCTTCGTGCATATCCACAGGAATACCGCGACCATCGTCCTGGACGGTGATACTGTTATCCTGATGTATAATTACTTTTATTTCAGACGCGTGACCGGCTAAAGCTTCGTCAATACTGTTATCAACGACCTCATAAACCAGATGATGCAAGCCGCGTTGACTGGTATCACCGATATACATACTCGGGCGCAGTCTAACAGCTTCAAGACCTTCTAAGACCGTTATTTGGTCCGCGCTGTATTCGGCATCTGGAGTAACTGTATTATCAATATTTTCGGACATTAAAACTGTCTCCCGTAAGCTAAGTTAAATTGTTTTATTAAAACTACTGCATATATGCTTTTTTACAAGTAAAAAAGGGCGTATTCCGGGCGTATTTTAAAGAAAAAAAGAAAAAAGCCCCAGCGTTTCGCCGCTGGACCGCGAGCCGATACGTCGGCTTCGTTATATTTTTGGGATTTTCAGCACAAAAATGCTTGAATATCCCAAAGATTAGCCATTTTTTAAATCCCTGAAAGGGATATCCACCGTAGCCCACGGCAACGCCGTGGGTATATCATCCATACAACGAGTCGTTCCCTGTAGGGGAACTACAAAAAATTGATAGGGTCTGTACTTATATTAACAAATTTCTATGCATCTATCTGGATATAATGCTAAATATGCAGATGCAAAACCATGTTTTTCTAGAACTATTTTGCTGGTATCAGTGTTAAACATTCCTGAACCATATTGTCCATCAGCAACGATAAGAAGAATGACCTCATCGTATTTTTCTTTATATTTTGGAAGTTTAGCGGCTTTCCCTTCGATTTTTTCCTGTTACAGGGAACAACTCGTGGGGGGGGGGTGCATAATACCCACGGCGTTGCCGTGGGCTACGGTGAATATCCCTTACAGGGATTAAAAAATGGCTAATCTTTGGGATACTCAAGCATATTTGCGCAGAGAATCCCAAAAATATAACAAGCCGGATGCAACGGCTCGCGGTCCAGCGGCGAAACGCTGGGGGCTTTTTAAAGCTTTCTGCGACCCAAGAGAGCCGCCCCGATCGTTGCGGCATCGGCAAAAGAAATGTCCGCTCCGGCAGGAAGACCCTGCGCCAGACGGGTAACTTTAATATTTTTATCTTTGAGCAGATTAGCGATATACATTGCGGTGGCTTGACCTTCGACATCGGGACTGAGAGCCAGGATTATTTCCTGTATTTCGAGTTTGTCGATGCGCTCGAGGAGAGAGTCTATATTCAGGTCTTCCGCGGAACGTTTTTCAAGCGGACTTAGTTTGCCGCCGAGAACGTGATAAAGACCTTTGAAAAAACTGCTGTTTTCGATGGACATTATTTGACTGAAATCTTCAACCACACACAACAGCTTTGTGTTGCGGTGAGTAGACTGACAGATTAAACAGTTTTTGTCGTTTTCGGCGAGACCGCCGCATTCAGGACAAAATGTTACTGCCAGAGGTAGTTTTTCGAGAGATTCGCCGAATGCTATGATTTTTTCGCCTTTCCATTTGAGCATGGCAAGGGCAAGGCGTTCAGCCGTCCGTTTGCCGATACCCGGCAAACGTTTCAGGTGATTGATAATTTCTTCAAGTGCTTCCGGGTATTTGAATTCAACCATATAAAGCGTCTCCGCTAGAATAATCCGGGAATATTAAGTCCGCCGGTAACTTCTTTCATTTTTCCCTGAATATTGGCCTGGGCAGATGATACCGCGCTGTTGACAGCGGTTTTGACTAAATCTTCGAGAGCTTCAGTATCTGCGGCGGCATCGGGGGAAATCTTGATTTGACGAACTTGAAAATCACCGCTCATGACAACAGAGACTTTATCGCCGGGACAAGTCCCGTAAAATTCGCTCGAAGCAATTTCTTCTTTCATTTTAGCAAGATTTGCTTTCATATCTTTTGCCTTCTTCATAAGACCGGCCATTTCACCTAAATTTCCAAACATATTTGATTCCTTTATTTTACTGATAACTGTTATCATCCATGAATATCTACGATAGTACCGCCAAATAAATCTAAAGAGGCGCTTACTATTTCTTTTTCTTTGACTGCGTCGACGACTTCTTTATCACCTATGACGCTGTTGACGCGATCGGCAGCTGGTTCAACAGGTTTATCTTCTTCTTTAGTTTCCGGCGCGAGAGCCAGTTCTTCCGGTTCGGGTTCAGGGATTTCGTTTTCAGCTTTTTTATGAATAGCTCTGACGCCTTCCTTGTGAACCAAATCAACCGTCGCCGCCCAGTCGCCGGTAATTTCCTGCATAGCCTTGTGAATCGCCGGTAAAATCTTTTTAACAGCGGTATAATGAGCTGGATCAAATTCTTCATAAAAAAGAACTGTCAACATTGAATTTTCAAAACTTTGCGGCTTCCCTTCGTTCATATAATGTGTAATTGCGGGATCAACAAAATTATCTGATTTAATATATTTAACTATTTGCTGCCATAAACTATTCGGAGTTAATTCGTCTTTAACCGGTTCCGCTTCAGGCATAGGGTCAAACTTCAACTCCGGCTCGGGTGCCGGTTCCGGTTCCGGTTTTGGTTCCGGTTTTGGAGCTGGGGCTGGTTCAGGTATTGCCGGTATCGCTACCGGTACTTCGACCGGTACTACAACAGTTTTCGCTGGTGCCGGCGCGTCTGCGGGGATTTTGTCTAAAAACTTCAAATCACCGGCTTTGCGCAGATAATTTAAGCGAGCGACCAAATCCGCTATTTTTACCGAATGCGCGATACGCATTGCTTTGAGAATAATGGTTTCGAGAAATACTTGTTTATTGATAGCATCGTGGAGAATCCGTCCTACTGAGGAAAGATTTTCCATTAAAATCTGAATTACGTCAGGATTGATATTCGCGCCGAGTTCACGAAAACGTTTAATGGCTTCAGGATCGCTTTCAAGGATTGCTTCTGGATTGCTCAAAAGATGGCAAAGCTGTACGCCCCGGAGGTAATTGAGAATATCGCTGAAAAGGGTTTCGAGGTTTTTGCCTTTGACCGCTAGAGCGTGAATTGACGCGACTACACCGCCGCGGTCATTGTTAAACATCGCGCTTATTATTTTCACCAGGTCAGTAGATCCGGTCAGACCGAATAATGATAAAACCTGTTCTTCGCTGATTTCTTTGCTGTTACCGCTGAAAAAAGCGATCATCTGATCGAGTAAAGATTGTGCGTCGCGCATTCCGCCGTCCGCGGCACGGGCAATCGCGCTTATCGCTTCCGGGGATATTGTAACCTTTTCGGCAGCGGCAATTTCCGCGAGCCGTATGGAGATCAGGCTGCTTGAAATCGGTTTCAAATCAAAACGTTGACAGCGGGAAATAATTGTCGCCAGAACCATGTGTACTTCGGTCGTGGCGAAGATAAATTTTACATGCGCCGGGGGCTCTTCAACGGTTTTGAGTAATGCGTTCCAGGCACTTTTGCTCAACATGTGAACTTCATCAATAATATAGATTTTGTAGCGGCAGTTTATCGGCATGTGCAATACTTCGTCGCGCAAATCACGAATATTTTCAACGGAATTCTGGCTGGCGGCATCGATTTCAATAACATCGATATTATTTTCTGCGGCGATACTTACACAAGAGTTGCATTTGCAGCATGGTTCGCCGTCTTCGGGGGCTTCACAGTTCAAGGCTTTAGCAAAAATACGCGCTGTCGTGGTTTTACCTATACCGCGGGGACCGACAAATAAATAAGCGTGTGCCGTGCGCTGCTGGCGGATAGCATTCTTCAGGGTCTTTATAATATGCTCCTGCCCGACGACATCGCTGAAGCGCTGCGGTCTCCACTTCCTGGCAATCACTTGATATTCGTTCATTTTTACTCCGCGTTGTAAATGTTTAAAGTTTAATGTCGCCCAGGACATCCCCCATAGAACCAATTTCTTTGTTGGGGTTCATTCTTTTCGGGCCGGACTTTTTGTTTAAATCACTATTAATTATACTGCGTTGTAATTCAAAAATCTCTTTTAAGCCTTTCTCCGCTAAATTCATCATTTCATTGAATTGGTCGCGGGAAAAAGGCTGCTCTTCGGCAGTACCCTGTATTTCGATGAATTTACCGGATTCAGTCATGACTATGTTCATGTCAACGTCCGCGTTGCAGTCTTCCTCGTAACAGAGGTCAAGGACAGCTTCTCCTTTAACGATACCGACACTGATTGCGGCGACTAGTTCATTGACAGGGTTACGTTTGAACTTGACTGATTTCATTGCCAAATGCAATGCGGTCGCGGCTCCGGTAATGCCTGCGCAGCGAGTGCCGCCGTCGGCATCAAGGACATCACAGTCAATATGAATAGTGTTTTGTCCGATTTTCCGCAAATCAACCACGCCGCGCAAACTGCGACCAATCAAACGCTGAATTTCAACTGTCCTGCCGCCTTGTTTGCCGCCGGAAGCTTCACGCCGCATGCGGCTGTGAGTAGATGCCGGGAGCATGCCGTATTCGCAGGTAAGCCAGCCGCCGGGGACATTTTGCTGGCGCATCCACGGTGGGACACGATTTTCCATACTGACCGCGCAGACAACTTTTGTGCCGCCGACTTCAATGAGGGTAGATGCCAGAGGATGAGCTAAATAATCTTCAGTGAATTTTATTTTGCGTAATTCATCAAATTTACGTCCGTCAAATCGTTTCATTAAAATGTCCTGTAATTCGTAATTATAAAAAAGCGCCATCGAAACAGATTAACCTACAGCACCTGGCTCATTGCATGGAGCTGCTTGGTTCCCCATCTGACTCGGTTAGCAGGAGACCAGTGCATAGGATCCGGTCCGATGACGCAGAAATTAACTATCAGAATTATGACTATACACTATTTAGTAAGATAGTCAAGGCAAAGCGATAATTCATTCCGCAAATTTTTGCGATCAATTACTCTATCTACCAAACCCTTTTCAAGTAAGAATTCCGCTGTCTGGAAGCCTTTGGGTAAAACCGCGTTGGTGGTCTCCTGAATAACTCTGGGACCGGCAAATCCGATCATTGCGCCGGGTTCGGCTAAAATCAAATCACCCAAAACCGCAAAACTGGCAGTTACGCCGCCATAAGTCGGATGTGTAAGAATAACAATATAGGGCAGACCTGCTTCATTCAAACGTTCGAGTACGGCACAGGTTTTAGGCATTTGCATTAAGCTTAATATGCCTTCCTGCATTCGAGCTCCACCGCTGGCGGTAACCAGAACCGCGGGTATTTTTAATTCCAAAGCTTTTTCAAGCAGACGGGTTATTTTTTCTCCAACCGCGGAGCCCATAGAGGCACCGAGGAAACGAAAATCCATAACTCCCAAAGCATATTTTTGACCGTCAAGAGCCGCGGTTCCGCAAACAACGCCTTCTTTCATGCCGGTTTTTGCTTTATTATTTTTCAAGCGATCAGTATATTTTTGCGAATCAACAAATTTCAAGGGATCGACTGATTCAAGATGTTCATCTATTTCCTGGAAACTGCCTGTATCGGTTAAGAGTTTAATGCGTTCAGGCGCGTTCAAAGGTGAATGAAAATTACAATGCGGGCAGATGTTGCTGTTCTGTTCAAGAGCTTTCTTGTAAAGAGTTCGCATGCATTTGCGGCATTTTAACCATAAGCCTTCAGGGATATCTCTTTTTTGAGAGCTCGATGCATTTATTTTTATGGTTGAATATTTTGATTTCTTAAATAAGGACATACTTTTTTTCTCCATTAGTTAAACGGTATTGTTGATATCATGTAAGACAAAACATCAATATGATAATCCGGGTATAACAGCACCGCGTGATATATTTTTTTTCTTTTCCTGAGCTTTTTTGCTTGCCTCTATCCTGGCGCGAAGAATTTGTGCCATCATCGGCGGGAAGGATTTTAATGCAGATTGAATCATCCCGGCTTTGAGGGTTTTGTATGGAGCCAGACCGATACGTTCTTTTACGTCAGCGTTGGCTTTTTGATAATTTTTATAAAGATATTTAGCCAGGTTTTCATGTTCAACCGCTTTTTCCATATCGCCGTTAACCATATAATTCAGGCTGCTGTAAATCAAACCGCCTATAATGTTAGTCGCTTGTTTCACGGCTGCGTCTTTCATATCCTCAGACCATTCTTTGATGAGAAAAGCCATGTAGCCGCGACGATATTTGCCGGGTTCTTCTTTGCGGAGTTTTCTGTAATATTCTTTTGATTTTTTGAAGTCCCCGTAACTGTAGAGAAGCACAATCGCGTCTTTCATGAAGTTCAATTTGGCTGAACGGAAACTGGATTGTTTATCATTATTCAAATATGCTTCATCGTAAACTCTAAGAACCGCGTCAACAACTTTCAAATTCGGCATACAAACTATTGTATCATAATTTTGACGGTCAATCATCACAACTCTGCCGGATTTGAATGCCGCGAATAAAGATTGAGTAATCATGCGTTCACAGCTTATATCTTTATGCGACGGAGTCATTCTTAAACCCATTGTCGCCCAGTAAATAGCTTGTGATTCCGGCAAACGCCAATCCAAATCGCCGTAATCCTTATTGATTTCGTTGATTACGCTTGCTCTAAGTTTATATTTGTCGTAAAGCCAGGCTGCGCGGAAGTAATCGCTTAAATCAGCAGCCATCAGGGGTCTGTTCAAAGCAGTGAGAAAACTTTGCGGCAGTTCGGATTTTTTCTTAAAATCCTCATAGAGTTTATCGTAAGTTTCAATACCTGATTTCTTTAATGCTTCCAGGAAAGGGCTGTCCTTTGTTTCAGGATATTTTTTCAGGAATGCTTTATAACCGACCGGAGCTTTCGCGAGTTTTTCCCAATCAGGATTACTACCTATAACTCTCATCATGGCAAGAGCGAGACGATTTTTGTAAAGCTGATGGGCATCGTCCAGAACATTACCCATTTTATGTTGGAATATCCAGCCTAATTCTTTGTAAAGATTAGCATCCTCAGGGTTATATTCCAGACTTGTGCGGAGCAGCTTGACGCCTTCATTCACCCAGCGCCAGCGGTCTTCCCGGTTTGAACAGGTTACCGAAATATTATAAGCCATGTTCCATGCCAGGTACGATGCCGCTCCCGCGAAACGAGGCTGCAGCTTTTGAATCCAGTCAGCGAGCTGAACCATTTCAAAATAATTACCTTTATCCTGTAAACTCGCGGCACGCAGCCACAAGAAGTCAGCGAGGATACCGCGAAAACTTCCCAAAGCCACCGTTGTGAAAGCAACCAGCGGCGGGGCGTTTTTGATTTGCCCGGTAAAGCGCAAATGATTTACTTTGATGCTTTCATCAAGTTGTTTCTGGGTATAATGAATCCCAATGAGTAAAACAATTGATACAAAAAATGTAGCAGTAAATATTGCGAGTTTTTTAAATTTAATCATAGTTTACTTCCTGATAACCAGTCCTAATTCACGACGTTTATATAACCACATTCCCAGCATGAAAAATGGCAAAGCTCGAAGCACAAAGTATTGTAAAAACAATTTGCCCATTAAAGTTAATTCTATTAATTCTCCATTAGCGACATAATTTGTAACTTCAAATTTCTGCATTGGAATCACAGCAAGTAATAGAATTTTACCAACCCAGTAAGCGATAACATCTCCGGCTCCACCGAAATAAGTGGTATCAACCATATAAGTGGCGATACTGCCGAACAGTAAATAAGACATTACGACAAATACTGCGGTCGGCATTGATAATACCGCGGCGGCGGCGCAGCCGAGACCGGCGAGAATTATTAACTGCAGACTAAGCACAACTACCGCCCGGAAATAATTTTCCCCGAAAGACGTTACTTTCAATAAGAGCTTAGGTCCGTCAGCTTTCTGCGTAAAGAAAGGAGCTTTTTTAATGTCCGTGTTCAAAAAATTAACTCTAACTTCCCCGTCAGGAGAAATAAGCCCCGGCGGTAAAGTTATTTCATTAAAAACTCCAGCCATGAATTGTCGCGGCTGCCTTTCCATGAGAAGGTCGAAACCGAGAAACTTTTTCTTTGACACTTTGCCGTCCTCAGCTTTTTCTTCAACAAATTTTGGTTGTCCGTAGCCCCAGGCGCCATGAGCCAAACGCTGTTTTGAGCTGTCAACTTTATTGACATAAAAACGATAACTTATATATAGAGGACGTTTTTCCTCAACCGGCAGATTTTTGTATTGCCAGGTGCGCATTTGCCCGGTCAGGATTTCCGCGAAACTGGAGCTGACTTTAATTTTACAAACTTTAAATTCTTTTTTCGCATCGAAATCCAAACCAAGTTCTTCGGCGCGGGCCTGTTGTTTTTTCAGTAACATTTTGGCTAATTTATCAATATCCGGCAATGTCGGCATGAATACACGTCTGCCAACCAGAACTTCGTTATCAATGCGCTCTTTTTCAATTTTGCTGAAATCACGACGATTATACTGCCAGATCACGGAAAAATATACCACCGCCGCCGCGGCCAAAAGCAATATCAGATGAATTATACAAATTCCAGTCCATTTTGACAGCCAAACTGTAATTCGGGACGTCGGTTTGCTGACAACCATGTGCAATTCATAGTTTTCAACATCGCGGCTCAGAATTTGACAACCTAACCAGATGGATGAGAGCGACAGTACAAAAGCTACCGCCGCCATAGAATATTTCAGGGATATTTGAATAAATCCATGTGCCGTTCCGTCTCCACTGATAGTTGCGGGTATGAAAACTACACACAAAGCCAATACGAACAGCAGCAATTGAAAAATATGAGAGCGTATCGCATTTTTAAATGTAAGTTTGATTATTGCCCAAAAAGCTTTCATCTTATAGTCCTAATTTATTTACCGCCAAGAATATCTTTTAATTTCTCGTCTGCTTCTGAAACATTAGATTCAGCTTCGTCCGCCACTTCTGTTTCTTCGCTTTCGACATCAACTGTTTTTCCGGCGGTGAGTTCCTGTATCTTAATATTTTCCGCCTCGACTTTAAGTTTTTCAGCTTTTCTGGCTTCTTTTGCTTTTTCAATCTTGATTTCGGCGTCAGAGGCGACCTTTGTCTCTTCCCTGCCGAGTAATTCCGCAAGTACAGCAGAAGATTTTTCATCTCCCTCGTTCAGGAAGTTAGCGATCTGCCCACCGCTGGTTACGCCGGAAGTTTCAACACTGTCAGCTTTTGCCTGATCTATGACGCCGAGGAAGAAGTCTTCCAGAGTACGGCGCGGATGATCTATGGTAAAATCTTCACCTTTCAGGTTTTCGCGTAAAATTGTGATAACCTTTTCGGTAACTTCAGGTTTTAATAAGGGCATTGTAATGCGGCTGGCGTCAGTGTCGAGCAGTAAGGTGTTTAATGAACCTTTCGCCCTGATTTTTCCGCCGTAGAGAATAATGGCGCGATCACAAATATCTTCGATATCACTTAAGAGGTGACTGGTGATCAAAACCGTTTTGCCGCGTTTTTTCAGCAGCATTATTAAATCTTTAACTTCTTTACAGCCGATCGGGTCAAGCCCTGAAGTAGGTTCGTCAAGAATCAGAAGGTCGGGGTCATTAATCATTGCCTGCGCCAAACCAATGCGGCGGGCCATACCTTTAGAGAATTCACCGACAGGGCGGCGGCGGACATGACTCAGCCCGACCATGTCAAGCAATTGTTCACTGCGCCGGCGGCGTTCTGTTTTAGATAAATTGAATAAAGAACCGAAGAAATCCAGTGTTTCCATTGCGGTTAAATGCTTATAAAGATATGACTCCTCGGGGAGATATCCGATATTTTTTTTAATTTCGACAGCTTTGGGTGAACGCCCGAATACGGAAAGCGCGCCCGCGGTTGGATACAATAATCCGAGAATCATTTTTACTGTTGTGGATTTACCGGAACCATTTGGTCCGAGCAAACCAAGCACTTCGCCTTCCTGAACTTCAAAATCAATATCGTTGACCGCTCGTGCTTTCGGACGGTTCCAGAAGTCCCTGAATATCTTAGTCAATCCAACGGATTTGACAATTGCCGCTTTGTTGTCTGCCATATTACGCTGTCCTGTTTGTGTTATGTTAAAATTAGTTTATTTATTTCTGAGCAGCGCGGCTTTCTTCGAGAGTTAATTCCTCACCAACCCTGACAAGCCTCGCACTGTTGAAAATAATCAACAATGTACTGAAAGTATGCAGAATAGCCGCTTGAACCGGTCCGAGTTCCCCGAATACCGCCAGAACCATACCGCCAAGCACAAAGACCATGCCGACGAATAAATTCTGATTAACTATAGTACGTAATTTCCTGGACAAGAAAATAAGCATTGGCACGCGGCGCAAGTCGTTTGTCATCAAGGCGATTGACGCGCTGTTTATTGCGATATCACTGCCGATTGCGCCCATGGCGATACCCAGGTCGCCCGCCGCCAGCGCGGGAGCGTCATTCACACCATCACCAACAACGGCGACGCGGGAAGAGAGTTTAATTTTTTCTACATATTCGACTTTATCTTCAGGCAGGCATCCGGCGCGATATTCATCTATGAGAATATCAGCCGCGATTATTTTTGCTACAGTTTCACGGTCTCCGGTAACCATTGCGCAATGTTTTATGCCCAGGGTTTTCAAATCACTGAGTATCTGGCTTGTTTCGTTACGAAGTTTATCTTTAAATCCGATCCAGCCGATGACTTTATCGTTACTGGCAACGTAAACCACGCTCATGCCGTGAGATTCGTCATCGTGATGTTTACCGACCGCAAGTCCCATGTTTTCGAGCCATGCGGCGCGTCCGACACGAATTATTTTTTTACCGATAGTTACTTCAACGCCTTTACCATGTTCTTCTTTGGCAGTACCTGTTTTTTCCAGTTCCAGCCCGGCTTCCTCCGCTAATTTCCGCAATGCGACAGCAGTCGGGTGATTACTGCGAATTTCAGCGGACGCGGCGGTTTTCAATAATTCCGCGGGAGATATTTTGCCAACTGGACTAAGTTTGGTTACAGACAGAATACCGTCTGTTAAGGTACCTGTTTTGTCAAAAACAAAAGCACGGATTTTCGCCGCCAGTTCCAAATGACTTATATTTTTGATAAATATTCCGAGACGGGCAGCGGCGGCAACCGCGGCGATAACCGCGGTTGGAGTCGCGAGGACGATTGCGCACGGGCAGGCAATAACCATTAAAGTTATAACACGCTCCATATCCTGCGTAAATGACCATGTTACTCCGGCGAGCATTAGAATTGTCGGGGTGTAATATCCGGCATAACGGTCGATAATACGAACGATTGGCGTGCGCGAGCTTTCCGCCGCCAGAATCATATCTTTAACTTTACCTAAAGTTGTATCTTCGCCAATCCTGGTAACTTCCATTTCAATTTGCCCGGTCAAGTTCTGCGTACCCGCGAAAACATCATCGCCCGCAGCCTTATCAAGCGGTAGAGACTCTCCGGTAATGGATGCCTGGTTTACCGCGCTTTCACCTTTCTTGACACGTCCGTCAACCGGGAAGTTTTCGCCGGGACGTACACTGATGACATCTCCAACTTTGAGTGTCAGAGCTTGAACTTCAACTTCTTTGCCGTCAACAATTTTTCTAGCTGTACTTGGAGTTAATTTAACCAGTTCCTCAATGGAACGCTGCGCGCCGCTGGCGGTTCTGGATTCGATAATAATTGTTGCCAGCAGGAAAAACGCGATCAATCCGGCAGTCTGGAAATCGCCGCCGGCCATTGCCGCGAGAATTGCCAGAGCAACCA
>DAOWBJ010000109.1 GCA_030634125.1 Victivallales bacterium | reverse complement strand
GCGGACTTTCCTCAAGTATAGGTGAAATGGCTGAGCTTTGCGGCGGCTGCCGTATGGATTTAGCTAAAGCTCCATTAAAATATGTTGGCATGAAACCATGGGAAATTCTCGTTTCGGAAGCTCAGGAAAGAATGAGTTTCGCGGTTCAGCCGGAAAATCTTGACGAATTTACAGAGCTTGCGAAATCCCGTGATGTGGAAGCGACCGTCATGGGCGAATTTACTGATAACGGCAAGTTCCACATGCTGTATAATGACAAAACTGTCGCTTTGAGTGATATCGAATTCATGCACGATGGTCTGCCGCGCTTGAAACTCAAAGCGGAATGGGATAAACCTGAATTTGTTGAACCTGATATTTCAAACCGTAATTGCTTTGATGACCTCGAAACTATGCTCGGACGTTTGAATATTTGTTCTGACGAATACAAAGCGCGCCAATATGACCACGAAGTAAAAGGTTTGAGCGTTATCAAGCCGATGACGGGCAAATGCCGTGACGTTGTCAGCGACGCGACTGTTACCATGATTGAACAACTCAGCACTGAGGGCGTGATCCTTTCCGAAGGAATTCTGCCGCGCTACAGTGATATTGATACTTACGACATGATGGCGTCGATTATTGACTTGTCGATACGCCGTATCATCGCTGTCGGCGGCAAAATGGATATGATTGCCGGTCTGGATAACTTCTGCTGGCCGGATCCTGTTCAAAGCGAAAGAACTCCTGACGGAACTTATAAACTGGCACAGTTGGTCAGAGCGAACCAGGCATTGTATAATTACACAAAGGCCTTCCGGGTGCCATGTATTTCAGGCAAAGACAGCATGAAAAACGACAGTACCCGCGGCGGCAGAAAAATATCCATTCCGCCTACAGTTCTGTTCAGCGCAATATCAAAAATGGACGACATCAGCAAATCTGTAACTCTTGACGCTAAATTTGCCGGCGACCTGGTATATGTTATCGGCAATACAGCCAATGAGCTCGGCGGCAGTGAGTATTACGCGATGTTTGACGCGGTCGGCAATAATGTACCGAAAGTGGATGCCGCTTACGCTAAAAAGGTTTATTCCGCAGTCTCCGGTATTACTGAAGCTGAACTGGCTAACTCCCTGCATACACCCGCTATCGGCGGTCTGGGCACGGCTTTCGCTAAAACAGCTATGGGCGGCAGACTCGGATTGAAAATAAATCTGGATAAAGTTCCGCTTTCTGAATCCTGCTGCGCAACGCGGATTCTGTTCTCTGAATCCAATACTCGTTTTGTTATGACAGTATCCCCGGATAAGGCTGAACAAGTGGAAAAACTTCTTGCCGGCGTTCCCTTCGCTAAAGTAGGTGAAGTAATCGCCGCTCCGGAACTTGATATTAGCGGTTCCGGCGTCAAAACAACTAAAATACAACTTGACAAAATTATTGCAGCATATAAAGAAACCCTTGACCATATATAGTTTTTTAAAAAGAGATCATTGAAATATGTCTGATATAAGCAAAAAAAATGTTTCGGCTAAAAAGCCCGGGAAGAGGAAAGCACCAAAGGTGGAACATAATCCCATGACCACCTCGCAGGTTTATATGCGTAATATCGTTGACTTCGCTTTGCTGTCGCCTGATGAAGAAGTTCAACTGGCCGCGGCAATTCATTCAGGCGACCAAAAAACCCATGACGAAGCGAAATCAAAAATAGTACGGGCTAATTTGCGTCTGGTTGTCAAAATCGCCAATGAATTCATGAACCGGGGATTATCAAAACACGACCTCATTTCAGAAGGAAATATCGGCTTGATGACGGCCGCGGAAAAATTCGACCCAAGCAAAGGCGCTAAGTTCAGCACTTACAGTACCTGGTGGATCAAACAAGCTATGCGGCGGGCAATCGCTGAACAAAGCCGTACGATTAGAATTCCCGTTCAATCAGTCGGGAAAATAAATAAAATTAAACGTGTTCAACATGAAATACAGGCTGAATCAGGCAGGATACCGACCAACAAAGAAATCGCTGAACGCCTGGAGTTAAGTCCGCGTACAGTGCGTGAACTGCGACACGCAAGCTTGAATACATCTTCCTTAAATGAACCCATTATTAATGGCGAATCAGGGGAAATGCAGGATTTTATCTCCGACAAACCTGAACTCTCCCCGGATAATGTACTCGGCGACCTCGAATCACTGAAACATCTATATGTTCTGGTGGAACGACTTTGTGAACGGGAAAAACAGGTTTTAAAAATGCGCTTCGGACTTGACGGCAATCCAATAATGACTCTTGAAAACGTCGGTGTAGCTGTCGGATGTACTCGTGAACGTGTACGCCAGATTCAAAATAAAGCAATTAAAAAACTCCAGAGTATGCATGGAGAACTTTCTCATTTGCGCTCTCGCGACAAAGATTGACATTGAATATCTACCCGGAAAACAGCATAATATTAGCTCCATTATCCGGCTATACGGATTTACCGTATCGACACTCGGCAAGACGTTTCGGATGTAAATACTGCTTCACTGAAATGATCGACGCCGGCTCCCTCGCCTACGGCAACGCCAAAACAACACGTTTTATGGATCGCGGTGATGATGAGGGATGGCTCGGCGTGCAGTTGGTAGGCTGTAACCATGAAAGAATCACCCGGGCTGTAGAAATTTTAAACCAACATGATTTTAATGTTCTGGATTTCAACCTGGGCTGCCCGGTTCCTAAAGTCGCAAAAAAAGGCGCGGGCGCCGTTCTGGGACAAAATGTTGATGAAGCGGTCAAATGTTTTGAATTGATAAAAAAACTTTCCCGTCATCCGCTTAGTGCCAAAATCAGAATACTTGATGAACAAGATCCGGAAACAACTTTACGCTTAGTCAAAGGGCTGACTGATGCCGGAGCACAAGCGATTGCCATTCACGGCAGAGTTAAAAACAAATTTTATGCCGGACCGGTTTATTTTGATATAATAGCTGCCGCCAGGGAAGCGGTGAATATCCAAATAATCGCCAACGGCGGAATCACCAGCGCGGCAACTTATACTGAAATAAGAAAAAAAACCGGCTGTGATACAGTCATGCTCGCGCGCGGCGCAATGGGAAATCCGTGGTTGTTCCGTGAGCTTTCTGATAAAGATAACTATATTCCGCCAAATTCTGAAGAATTGTGCGATGAGATGGAACTGCATGTAATGGAAATGATTAGTTACTATGGAGAGACTCTGGCTTTACGGATAGCGCGCAAAGTAATACTGGATTACTTAAGAAGCCGCGGTTTTCCCGGAAAAATCAAGAGCAGGGTGTCATTTTTGCATACAACTGAAGATTTTGCGGAATTTATGAAAATTGTCCGCGAAGGTCCATCCGAACGTTACCGTCAATGGCAGAAAGTCTACCCCATGTCCGACCGCAGATTATTATTAACTTAAAAAGGAGGATAATTATATGCACAAAGAAATAAATAATGGCGCGGCAGAATTTTATGATGACATTTCGGGGAACTATGACGAGATGTTTAACTTTGAAAAGGATTTGGACTCGGCGGAAAAGTTTGTAGCCAAACTAAAAGAGCAATTCGACTTTGACACAGCTTTGGATATTGGCTGCGGAACCGGCCGCTTCCCAATAGCTCTGACGCGAAGCGGCGTTAAAGCTGCAGGGATGGATTTATCAGGTTCAATGATTGAAGCGGCTAAAAAAAACAGCCATGCTTACGGACTGGATATTGATTTTATAAATTCCGGCATGAATGAAATGCTGTCCAATGTTGACGGGAAATTTGACCTGATAATGTGCATGGGAAATACTTTGCCGCATTTGCTGAACAAAAAAGACTTGTCTTCAATGATGACCGCGTGCAGACAATTATTGAATCCGAGTGGTCATCTGATTCTTAATTTTTTAAATTATGATAAAGTATTAGGCGCGAAAGAACGTATAATCGGCATTACCCGGAGCGAAAATTATGAGTTTATCCGTTTTTATGATTTCGAGCCGCCTTATGTTAATTTTAATCTTCTTGAAATCGACTGGAGCAAAAGAGCTCCCGCTCATAAACTGGTCAGCACCAAACTATATCCTTATACACGTCTGGACGTGGAATCCGCTTTAATACAAACTGGCTTTGAAGATTTAACTGTCTATGGCGGATTGAGCTTCGATAAGTACAAACCAGAAAAATCCAAGTCAATAACACTGATTGCAAGTTCGTAATTTCCTATATTTGTGCAATATTATTATATGTTTAGACGTTATATATGTATAAAGGAGCTTAAAATGAAATTAAAACTATTTTTTACAAGCATGTTTGCTTTTAGCATTGTCGTTCTCAATGCCGGAACCATTATTTACAAAACCAGCGCCAAGAGTGAAAAACATACTCTCGCTAAAGTGAAAATCATCTCTATTGCCAGAGGAGCCGTTACCATAAAACACGGCAAAGGAGTGCGCACAATACCTCTAAGACATCTCTCCGCCTATTATGACACTGATATTGAAACCGGAAGTTTTGCTGACAACACCTGTGATTATATTGTTTCAATCAGAGATATAAAGATGCCGGAAACAGGATACACATACAAAAAAGTAAAAAAGAAAAAGAAGAAAACCAAAAGCGTCTCAAACTTCGAAATTGAATTTTCCGTAAACAAAAAGGCTAAAAAAGGCGAATCAAAAGCCATAAGAATGCCCTATTTTTATCTTTTCGTCCTGACTACCAGCTCCAAATCTTACGGTAAGCGCCCAATTTACATGTACTACTATCCAGATGAAGCAAAAATTAAATCAAGCACCTACGACGAAGCAAAAATCATCGAAGCGATAAACTCCATGGATCGTCCCCGTATTTATCATGGTGGAAAAACTCATTCAGGCAAAATAGGCAAATTATCTTCCGCCAGCGGTTATAGACCCGCTGTTATCCCGTTAAAGGGAATTAAAAACCAGAGAATAATAGCATATCACCTGGAAATATGGGGGAAAGACAAACTCATAACCGTAAAAGACTGGCGCGAAAGTGTCAGTCATAAAGTCGGCAAAAACTGGTGGAAAAGATATTAAGTGACTGCCAAGAATTTTGATAATTTAACTCCTGATATAATGATTGATGCCGTCGAACGCGCTTTGGACTGCCCGATGCTGGGCTTAGCCGCGCCTCTGCCGAGCTATATTAACCGCGTGTACGAATTCGAAACCGCTGAAAAACAACGCGTTATCGCTAAATTTTACCGGCCTGGACGCTGGAAACTTGATGCCATTGAAGCCGAACACCGTTTTGTCGCCGATTGCGCCGATGATGATATTCCGGTGATTTCGCCTTTAGTCTTAGCAACGGGAAAGACTTTAGCCGAAACCGATGACGGTATTATTTTCACAGTATTCCCAAAACGTTTCGGGCGGGAAGTGGAAATCAATGATGATGACGCCTGGCGGCGTATCGGCATGCTTGTCGCCAGAATGCATTTAGCCGGTTCCCGTGCCGAGGCTCCTGAACGAATGCTGCTCGATCCCCGTTCCACCACCACCAACCAGATGCGTTATTTGCTCGATGGTCACCATGTCAGTCCTTTATACCATAATGAATTCGAACGCATAGTTTCTGAAATACTGGAAATAATTGATCCATTATTTGAGAATATAGAATACATTCGTATCCACGCCGACCTGCACCGCGCGAATATCCTTGAGCGTCCCGACGAAGGCCTGATGATTATTGACTTTGACGACATGATGGAGGGATCTCCGGTTCAAGACTTATGGTTATTACTGCCCGAGCACTTGCACAAATCACGCCGTGAGCTCGATTTAATTCTCGAAGGCTATACACAATTAAGGGATTTTGAATTTGAAACTATACATCTAGTCGAACCATTGCGGGCCATGCGGATTATTTATTTTTTAAGCTGGTGCAGTACACAGATTAATGATTATAAATTCCAGCATAATTTCCCGGATTGGGGAAACGACGCTTTCTGGCGGCGTGAAATAGCGGATTTAGAGCATCAGTTGCAGTTAATTAAAAAATAAAATCGCACCGGGGCGTCGCCGGACGCGGTCAAGCGGCGGAACGCTTGTCGCCCGTCTCCAATGAGTCTTTATTTACCTCAAAATTCGCAAAAAAGGTGGCATTTAGTACCGTATTTCATTTGTAAATGCTACAAAATTAACTATACTGGTTATATCAGGTATTTCAACTAATGAAGGTTATTGTTATGTCAAGTAAAG
>DAOWBJ010000011.1 GCA_030634125.1 Victivallales bacterium | reverse complement strand
CAGAATGGTTTGAAATTTGACCAGGATAAAACTTTTGGCGGTGTTGATTTGCGGCGCGCCCTGAATCAGGTTCGTATTCTTGACGAGCACGGTTTCGGTAATAACGGCGAATGGGTTGGTCTGGATGTAAAAGCCATGCGTTCCCAGAAAGCGGATGTCGCCTGCAAGCATCTTTCCAACAGCAAAGATATTTTCCTCAAACTGCTTGCGATCAGCCGCAGTCTTGATAACGCGAAAATCGCACAGCTTCGTGCCGAAAGGGATTACGAAGAGTTAGAGATGTACATAATTAATTCATTGTTGAATGGGTAATTTTTCCATTAGCTGTGTGCTAAAAGGATAGATTTTTTTAAAGAAAAATAGTTTTTATCAGTTGGCTCTATCTTTTTTAGCGGTTATTTTAAATTATTAAGTATTTTTTAACAAAAACTGGAGGTACATCAATGAAACGTAAACTTAGAATGGGCATGGTCGGCGGCGGTCCCGGAGCTTTTATCGGTGAAGTTCACCGCAAAGCGGCACGCATGGACGGCAAAATCGAAATCGTAGCCGGTGCTTTTGACATTGATCCTGCTAAAAGCAAACAAATGGGTGAAGAGCTTAATCTTGATCCTTCCCGCGTTTACAGTGATTTTAATGAAATGATTGCTAATGAAGCAGCTCTTCCGGTTGACGAACGTATTGATCTGCTTGCTGTTACTACTCCTAATAACTGGCATTTCCCTATCGCGAAGGCATTTCTTGAAGCCGGATTCAATGTCATGTGTGAAAAACCTATGACAATGACCGTAGCTGAAGCTGTTGAGCTTGAAAAAATAGTTAAGGAATCCGGCAAAACTTTTGGTTTAATGCATACGTACAGCGGTTACCCGATGGTCAAACTGGCTAAAGATTTAGTCAAACAAGGCGAAATCGGCAAAGTCAGAAAAGTTGTCGTCCAGTATGCGCAGGGCTGGCTGGCTAAGGCTATTGAAAAAGACGGTCAGATGCAGGCTTCATGGCGCACCGACCCGAAACAAAGCGGTGCGGCTGGTTGTGTTGGCGACATTGGAACTCACGCCGCTAATCTGGCTGAATACATTACTGGTTCTAAAATTACTGATATTTGCGCTGATTTGACATCTTTTGTCGATGGCCGTTTGCTTGACGATGACGGCAACTGTCTGTTGAAAATGGAAAACGGCATCAAAGGAGTTTTACATTGCAGTCAAATATCTGTTGGCGAAGAAAACGGTTTGAAAATCCGGGTTTACGGTACAGAAGGCGGATTGGAATGGTATCAGGAACATCCGAATCAATTATTAGTCAAGCCAATGGACAAGCCAACTGAAATCTGGAGCCGCGGCAATGAATATGTTAATAACAAAAGCGAAGCCGCCGCACGTAATACCCGCGTTCCCGCTGGACATCCTGAAGGTTACCTGGAATCTTTCGCCAATCATTACTCGAATTTCGCGGATACGATTTTGGCAAAAGAAGCTGGTGAAACCCCGGATGCGGTAATGCTTGATTTTCCTGATGTAGCTGATGGTGTTGACGGTATGGTTTTCATCGAGAAAGTCGTCGAAAGCGCACATTCAGATCAGAAATGGACTAAATTATAAGCCGGGAGCGCCGGTCGCCAGACCGGCATAACTGAAAATAAGGAGTTTTACGATGAGTAGACCTGTAACGATGTTCACTGGGCAATGGGCTGATATGCCATTGAAGGAATTAGCGAAAAAAGCCGCGAGCTGGGGCTATGATGGTTTGGAACTGGCATGCTGGGGAGATCATTTCGACGCGGAAAAAGGCGCGAAAGATTTGGCATATTGTGAACAGCAAAAAGCTATTTTAGCTGAAAACGGTTTGAAAGCATGGTCAATCAGCAGTCATTTGGCTGGACAATTAATTTGCGATTTAAATAACGATTCACGTTCAGATATGTTTGCGCCGCCGGAATTGGCCGGCGATGCCGAAGGCAAACGCCAATGGGCGGTTCAGCAAATGAAATACGCCGCGCAGGCTGCTAAGAATATGGGAATCGAAGTAGTTAACGGTTTTACCGGTTCATCAATCTGGCACATGATTTACAGTTTTCCGCCGGCCAGCGAAGAAATGCTCAATGACGGCTTCAAATTTTTTGCGGATATGTTCAATCCGATTCTCGATGTTTTCGCTGAATGCGGTGTGAAATTCGCTTTGGAAGTTCATCCGACCGAAATAGCTTTTGATATTATCACCGCCCGACGTGCTTTGGACGCGATTGATAACCGGGTGGAATTCGGGTTTAATTTTGATCCGAGTCATTTATTGTGGCAAATGGTTTGCCCGGTGAAATTTCTGCAGGAATTTCCTGACCGCATTTACCATGTTCATATGAAAGACGCGGCATTGCAGTTGGATGGCAGAACTGGTATTTTAGCTTCGCATCTTGATTTTGGTCAACCCGGCAGAGGTTGGGATTTCCGCAGTCTCGGACATGGCGACGTAGATTTTGAAAATATCATTCGTGAACTCAACCGCATAGGCTATACCGGTCCATTATCAGTAGAATGGGAAGACTGCGGCATGGAACGCGAATACGGCGCGCAGGAAGCCTGTGGTTTTGTAAAAAAAGTTGACTTCTCGCCATCAAACCTGCAGTTTGACGCTGCGTTTGATAACCAGGATTATTAAGAAAATAACAAGATACCGTGCTGAAGCTATTTGGCGCGGTATTTTTTTGTCTTGATTTACAGAAAAGTGTTTGACAAAACCACATTGAGAGTGTTAATTATACTTTGTTAATTTATTAAACAAAGTAGAACAGTTCAAGCTTAAAATAAAGGAGCATATCATGAGCGTTCCGTTCAAGGTAGATTTAGCATGTAAGGTCGCGGTAGTAACCGGCGGCGGAGGTGTTTTGTGTGGGGGTATGGCGAAAGCTTTAGCTGAGTGTGGCGCAAAAGTCGCTATTCTCGACCTGCGTAAGGAAAGTGCGGACAAAGTCGCGGCGGAAATCACTGCTGCCGGTGGTGAAGCTATGGGCGTAACCGCGAATGTTCTGGAATACGACAGTTTGCGTGAAGCTGAAAAAGTCGTCAAAGAAGCTTATGGACCATGCGACATTTTAATTAATGGAGCAGGGGGCAATCATCCTAAAGGCACGACTTCAAAAGAATATCTCTTTAAAGAAGATTTGAAGGAAAAGGTTGAAGGTTTAACTACTTTCTTTGATCTTGATCCTGCCGGTGTTGGATTTGTTTTCAACTTAAACTTTTTAGGTACTTTACTGCCGACTCAAGTTTTCTGCCGTGATATGGCTGAAAAAGATGGTGGTGTAGTCCTCAATATTTCTTCAATGAACGCATTCACGCCATTGACCAAAATCCCTGCTTACAGTGGAGCGAAAGCCGCGATCAGCAACTTTACCGCCTGGTTGGCGGTACACATGTCAAAAGTAAATATCCGTGTCAACGCGATTGCGCCGGGATTTTTCCTGACCGATCAGAACCGTGCTCTTTTGACTAACGAAGATGGTTCTTTGACCGCTCGTGGCGAGACAATTATTTCACAAACACCAATGGGTAAGTTTGGTGAAGTTGAAGATTTGCTTGGTACTTTATTATGGTTGGTTGATAATAAAGCCGCAGGTTTTGTAAACGGTACAGTTATACCAGTTGACGGAGCTTTTTCAGCATTCTCTGGAGTATAAAAAAAAAGAAAAATATAATCGCACCGGGTCGTACCCGGACGCGGTCAAGCGGCGGAACGCTTGTCGCCCGTCTAAACGGGCGAAGTTTAAGTATGACCACATTCATGTGGTCATACGCATTAAACCAATTCAATTCTCGTAAAACGAGGCTTTTAAAAAAAGAGCAAAGCAATTTTTTAAAAAGATGCGAGTGTTCGAGTGGTCAAAAGCATTACTAAAATATCAATAGTGCCAGTGTAGAAATACACCCGGCACTATTTTTTTTGCCTATATTTTAGTTTTCCTTCAAAAAATCTTTTGCTGGAATATTATGATATTTAGTATATATTACTGCACACGGTTTACATATAAAGGAAAATATCATGGATTCAGATTATTGCATTGGTGTTCCGGTCAGGAATGAGGCAGTGAATATATCAAGTCTTTTGAAAACTCTTTTGGAACAGACTATTCCTCCTGTGAAAATTCTAATCTGTGTAAACGGCACTACTGATGATACCTTTGAAATTGCCTCCAAACTTGCTGAAAAGAACAATATAATTGATGTTCTCCGAAGCGATCCGGGTAAAGCTAATGCCTGGCATGAAATAATAAAACATGTTTCAACGGATAAAGTATTATTTTGTGACGGCGATATTCTGGTTGATAAAGAAGCCGCGGAAAAACTGCTGTGCTGTTTGGATGCGGATAATGATTTGATTTTAGCGGGCGGCACCGCCTGGTCTATCAACGAAAAGAAAACTTTTTTCGCAAAATACTTTGTCGCTTCGGAAAGCGAACCGCCCGAACCTAAGTGGGTCGTCGGCAGATTGTACATGCTGCGTCTTGAAAAATTAAAAGCACGGGTTAAAGAGCTGGGTGTTGAGCTTATGCCGAAGGATACAATTAATGATGACGGCTATCTGGAGCTGGTTACTTCGGGACATAATACACTTACTAAAGAAGCATTTGTGAGTTCCGCCGGTGTTGATTCATTTTCGGACTGGCGGCACAGATACGTCAGGATTCTGGCGGGACAAAAAGAACTGGAAAGCCGGTACAGTAATCTTTTGCGCCCGGATGACGCCCGGGATCAGACGGCGAAGGAAAAGGAAAAATCCACAAAAAACGGCAGGCTGGGGCGTGTTTTGAGGGATATTCGTTGTACTTATGGTGAAAGCAGACACATTGAGAGAGTTCGTGAAAGAATGGGGATTATGTGTATGGCGTTTATTAAAATAGCTATCAATCTTTACTATAAAATAGTCGGAGGTCCATATTGTCAGACAACATGGACGGAAGCTAAATCAACCAAAAAAGAGTTAACGGGAAAATCATAATGAGCCAGAATAAAATAGCTATTGTTTCCATAGCCCCGGGCGGCGGCTGGAATACGGTTCGCAAACGCTGGGAAAAACATTTTGGCGAACTCAAAGATATTGATGTTAGTTTTTATCACATCGAGGAATATGCCCGGTGGATTCATAAACTGACTGTCGAAAAACACCGTCTTAGAAGTCTTTGGTACCTGGCGGCCGGGCGCGCCGCCGCGAAACAGGCAATAAAAGACGGCTGCCAAACTATTCTAATCGATACCTACCATTACGCGGTATGGGCTCCGCTCTACAAAAATGTACGATATTTAATGTACGGCGATGCGACTGCCAGGCAGTTGACCGCACTGCGTCCTCTTGAGACAAATAAGAATAATAAACTGCCGCTATTTATAGATTGGTTGTACCAAAAGGGCGTCAAAAGACTCTCTAATCACGGTGCGATTTTTCTTGGTATGAGTAACTGGTATCTCCAGGGATTGAAAGAGGAATGCGGCGTCCTGGACGAGCAATTGGTCGAGCTTCCTTTCGGCTTGGACGTCAAGCACTGGCAGCGGCGGGAGCTTAAGCCTGACGCGGCTCCCAAAAAAGGTTTTGAAATTCTTTTTATTGGAGATCCATTTGAAGAAAAAGGCGGATATATTTTGCGGGATGTGGCTAAGATGCCCGAATTTTCCGAATGCACATTTCATTTTATCGGCAGAACAATCAACTTTAAAGATGAGGGTAACTGCCGTTACTACAATCACCTGAAAGCTGATTCCAGCGAATTACTGCAGCTTTTTTCCCGTTGTGATCTAATGGCGTTGCCAACTTATTCTGATTTCAGTCCCAATGTTGCTATCGAGGCATTGGCGATGAGTATGCCGGTGATTATCACCGATGTCGCGGCGATTTCCGACATTGTTAAGGACGGGGAAACCGGAAGACTTCTTTCGCATCCGCCTGACAAAGAACAAGTCCGCGTTAAACTACTGGAATACATTAATGATCCTGAAATGCTGAAAAAAGAATCCATCGCCGCCCGCAAACGAGCGGAGGAACGTTTTAATATTGACAATCACATGGAACGCCTTTATAATCTTTTGACGGGAAGAATGCATTAAAATTTTGATTTCGCGTGAGATTCATTATTTTTATGCGAACATTATATAAAGCTATACCATGGAACTGGTAAACGGTACATGCCTTGAAAAATATTGCTGGGATAATCATTTAACTTCACAAAAGAAATTTTCTTTAATTGCCGATGTTGCCGGGATTGTCGGCGAACTGCATAAAAAAGGCATAATCCACCGGGACATAAAGCCCCGTAATGTTATGATCGATGAATACGGGCATGTGAAACTCCTTGATTCGGGACTGCGAATATCCCACGGGTTTTACCCGCGGCTATTTAAATATAACCCCATTGGGGTAATTAAATAGCAATGATCTGTAAATGCAAATTTAAACTAACCATTTATCCAGATTGGCTTTGACGAACGCATCATCGTTTAAGTGCGGATAAGCTTCGTGAACACGGGTAATCTCTTCGCTTTGACCGGGAGAAAGAACTTCATCAGGGTTTAAACACCAGGTTCCCGCCAGCAAACCCTGACGGCGCAGGACTTCGTGAATTCCGGGTATACAGCCAGCAAAACTGTGTGACGGGTCAAAAAATGCCGCATTGGAATCTGTTATCTCGATATTGCGGGTCAAAATTTCATTCGGAACCGGCTGCCCTGAAGCAATTAATATATGGATTTCATTTAATAGTTCAACCGCTTTTTTAGTCCAGACGCACCAATGACCTAAAAGTCCGCCTTTGATACGCAAGGACTTTTCACCTATTTTATATTCACTTATGAGGTCGACAAGGATATTATCATCATTGCCGGTGTAGAGTGTGATGTCATTTTCTTTTCCGGCGTCAGCGACCGCGCGGACGACGTCAAAAGTTTGATAACGATTGAAAGGCGCCATTTTGATGCCAAGAATATTTTCGATCCGGGCGAATTCATACCAGAATTCATAAGGCAGAATCCTGCCGCCGACGCCCGGCTGTAGATAAAAGCCGATTAGCGGCATGATTTTGGCGATGGCGCGGACGTGTTCAAGCATTGCTTCAACGCTGTCATTGGCGTAGGCGCTCATGCTCAATAAACATGCGTCATAGCCGTTTTTTATGGCGAAGTTCGCTTCATAAGCAGCTTGTTCGGTTTTTCCGCAGACTCCCGATACTTTCAAAATTTTTCGTCCGGCTTTTTTGCACCATTGGTCGATAAATTTTGAAGTTTGCGCCAGTACCGGTTCAAACAAAGCGATTTCAGGATTGCGGATCTCGAATTGGGTGGAATGTACACCGACAGCTATTCCGCCGGCTCCGGCATCAATATAATAGCGGCAGAGCGCGGCTTGGCTGGCGGGCATGAATTCACGTTTTTCGTTCAATGCCAAAGGCTGCGCCGGAATAACCGTTCCTTTACGGAAATTTGCCAATACCCGCGGATTAATATCATTGATTTTTTTCATTATATAACCTCAATACTTTCCATCATTAACTTCAAAATGTGTCGGTTTTCCCAAAGACGCGCCGCCCCGCATAAACCATGCCGCCTGCCATTTGATCATCTGTTCCACGCTGACGCGTGGTTTGCCGAAAAGCTCTGTCGCTTTGCTGGAATCGTTCAAATAGCATTTGTCAGCGGATTCACCCGTATACCTTATTTTTTTACCCATTAATTCAGCAAATTTTTCAGCAATATATTCCACTCTTACTATTTCCGGTCCGGTAATGTTGAGTGAAGCGGCTGGCGATGTGCAGTATTCCAAACAGCGCAGAGCTTGACTATTAGCATCTCCCTGCCAGAGGATATTGAAATGGCCGACTGTATTGTTGACCGGCTTACCCTGAAAAACCTGCTGCCCGATATCGTGCAGTACGCCGTAGCGCAAATCAATAGCGTAATTTAAACGGAACAGCAATATTTCAGTACCGAACTGTTTGGAGCAATAAGAGAAAATACGTTCGCGCCCGAGGCAGCTTTGAGCATATTCGCCAATCGGCGCGGGTGCGGCATCTTCGGTGCAGCCGCCGCTCTGCGCGTTAACCAATGGATAAACACAGCCGGTTGAAAATACAACGATATTACTGTTTTTAAAATGCGTTCCCACATAACCCGGGACAAGGGCGTTCATCGCCCAGGTCAATTCCTCAGTGCCGTTAGTGCCGAATTTGCGTCCAGCCATGTAAATAATGTTTTTAACATGAGGTAATTTGGCGATTTCATTTGAATCCAGAAGGTCGCAGGCAATAGTTTCCACTCCCCATGCTTCGAGCCGTTTACGTCCGGCGGCATCGCTGAAACGCGATACTCCGATGACTTTTTTGTCAACACCAGCCGCGCTGATCGCGTTGAGTGCCTGACGCCCCAGAGTTATGCCCATTTTGCCGCCGATACCCAGAATCATGATATCACCCGCAAGGCGCTTCATCAGGGCAATCAAATCAGCATTCGGAACGGAAAGTAAATCTTCCAATTGCGCTTCATCTTTTATTTCTGTCGGATATTCCATTATAAGCTCCGCTTTCGCCAAAACCAACCATCTAGTTTCTTTTAAGATAATATCTATACTTCTTTTAGTCAAGTCATATATAGAAAAAAACACGAAAATCTTGAATTTGGCTTGAAATAATATAGTGCAAGCTGTAAATTACTTACATTGTTAAATTGTTTAACAAAGCATTTAATAAACTAAAATTCAGGGTACATAAAATGTTTAAAGTTCCAGGTTTTATTGATGTTCAGGTAAATGGTTTTCTTGGCGTGACATTCTCGGAAGACGATTTGAGCGCATCAGAATTTATTCGTGCCAGCAAAGAACTTTTGAATCGCGGGACAGCCGCGTTTCTGCCGACAATCATTACCAGCAGTGAAGAAAACTACAAGCGCAATCTGCCTATTCTCGCAGAAGCTATGAAAGCTCCCGAACTTCAGGGACGCACGCTTGGCATCCACGCGGAAGGACCATTTTTGAGCGATAAACCCGGTGCGGTGGGAGCGCATAATCCTGACTGGGTAAAAGCCCCCGGTATTGAGTTTTTCAAAAAGATGCAGGAATGGGCGGACGGACAAATCAAAATGTTGACCATAGCCGCTGAAAACGAAGGCGCCGCGGAATTGACAGAATATGCTGTAAGTCAAGGTGTCGCAGTTTCTCTGGGACATCATTTAGCTGCTTACGACGACCTTAGAAAATGCGCGGACGCAGGCGCGACTTTATTGACTCACCTCGGCAACGGCATTCCAAACGAGGTTAACCGCCATGAAAACGCGATCTGGTCCGGCATGGCCTGCGATGGTTTAAGCGCGATGATTATCACAGATGGACATCATCTGCCGCCGACTGTAATCAAAACGATTATTCGCGCCAAAGGCATTGATAATACAATTGTTACCAGTGATGCTTCTCCAATCGCCGGAATGCCTCCGGGCGAATATTATACATTGGGCAACCGTGCGGTTATCGAGGAAAACGGCCTCCTTCATAACCCCGACAAAAATTGTCTGGTTGGTTCATCAGCGACGATTCTGCAATGCGTTAATTATTTAGCGTCGCTCGGATTTTTGACTCCTGAAGAAATAATTCAAGTAGCCTTTACTAATCCATTAAAAGCGATCAATGTAGACCCGGATTCAATCAGAACCGGCGTTGAATACATTTGGGATGAAGCTGAAAAACAGTTTAAAGAAAAGGGCTGACCACATATAACGCAGTCAGCCCGATATAAATTCTGATGAAGAGTGTTTAGTCTTCAAGGCGCCAGTTGATAAGGATCATAAATGGTGCAATCTCATTCGGGAAATTGCTGAACCACTTTTTGTTTTTCTGAATAATATTGATAAAACCAAATTGAAACCCGGTTTCCGTATCTTTTGCAAGGTTAAGAAAACCAAATTGAGCTCCTTGGAGCTTTTTGTCTGCATTCAAAAAGCCAAATTGTACACCCTTGTAGGAATCGCCGTAGTTAATGAAACCTAAACTGAAACCGGCACTGTTGTCGCAAGTTCCGTTAATGATTCCCAAAGCTAATGAGACCTGAGGATTTTCTCCCCAGATACTCAGAGTAAGACCTTCGATTTTCTGATGACGGTCGTGAATCGCGATGCCCGGAGCGATACTTGCCTGAAATGCTTTAGTTCCCGCGAACGCAGACGAAGTAATTACACATGTAATCACACACAGAATGAAAGTTTTGATTGTTTTAGTCACGTAGCTTTTCCTTATTTTTACGATTTGAACTCAAAAATGTTATCCCTGACACAGTTATTTTTCAATGCGTCACACTTTTGTACTCCTTTAAAATAACATGATTCTGGAATTTTGCAAGAAAATATTCCGCCGTTTAAAATCAGTAAAATATTATTCCATTCTTTATAACTGATTTCTTTCATTTTATGCTTGATTTTCAGCCTACGGGTGACTATATTTAATTATGAAAAATAGTCTAAAAAGGACGTTTTGGAGAAGTGCCATTTTGTTCCGTTTTAAGACTTAAAAGTACCGAAAAGTACCATTTTTAAAAGATTGAAGTTCCCTTGCGGGGAACGGACTATGCATTATTTAAAAACCCACCGCGTTGGGGTTTTAATTAATACAGGAGGAATAAATATTTCGCATGGAGAATACGAATAATCTTCTACGTTCAGGATGGATGTCCTTATTTACGGCTTTTTTCCTGAGCACTTTTAATATTTGCGCGTTTTTTATGCTGGCGACTTTAAGTTTTTCGCATACCCTTGATGAACGTATGGCTTTCGCGTTCTGGAGTTGTATTGTCTACCTGGCGCCTTTTTTCCTTTTGTCGAGTATTGTTCGTCTTATGCTTGGCAGTTTTGCCCGCCGTAACGTCATAGTTTTCGCTCGTATCGGTGAAGTTTTTATTATGGGTCTGGGCTGTATGGTTATTTTGTTTTTCCCTGAATCAATCAGGATATGGGCTGCTTTGTTTATTATCTTTTTGTTTGGAGTTGAAGCAGCCTTTATGTATCCAGCCGCGCAGGGTGTGTGTACTGATTTATTCGATCCGCGACATCTTGGCGAAATTTGCGGTACTAAAATACTGGTTATTTTTCTGGGAATAGTTTCAGGCTGCCTTGGAGGAGTTTTTATTTACTACAACGCGATTTCTTATCATAGTGATTCAATGAATTTTGCCGCTGTTTTATTTATGGTTCTAAGTATTTTCAGTCTCATGTTGACAATGCGGGCTCCGGCAGGAGTGGCGGACGGAATGAATGAAGAATTCAAGTTCGGCATATTCAATTATCTAACAGATGCCGGAAAAATGCTGAAAAGCAAACGTTCATTACGGCTTATTACCTTTGGGGAATGTTATATCTTGTCAACACTTGTTTTTGTTGAGGGAGTATTAATAGTCTTTGCGAATAATAATTTAGAGCCGCAGACAAGCTTATGGATGTCTTATGCTCTAATCTTCACTGCGCCTCTCGGAGGTATAGCACTGGGAGCTTTTTTCAGCGGTTTTGTTGGTCGTAACGGTTTTGAACTAGGCATGGTGCCTGTTGGTGTTGCCGGTCTTGTTCTTTTTTCAATTCTGGCGGGTTTATTTTCTGAACAAGCGCATCTATATCTGGGAGTTCAAATTTTTCTGCCGCTGTTAATTTTTACATTTTTATCCGGTTTTTCAGGGGGAGCGGCTTTGAGTCATCTCCAGGCATGGCAATTGCGTTTTGTCAATAAGAAAGACCGTGCCTTATTTTGCACAGTTCGATATTTATTATTTTGCACAGCTGCTGTTTTTTGTGGAATTTTAGTTTTTCTGCTAACTGTTTACGGTTTGACTACGATAAAACTTCTGGTTTATTTGGGAATAGTGTCATTTATTTTAGCATCGCTTGCCTTTTTGAGAGACCCGGAATTTATTCTTCGATTTTTTATCCTGCTTCTAACTAATTTGATTTATCGTGTGCGAGTTTTTGAAAAAAGCAAAATTCCTGAAGAAGGACCTGCTTTGCTGGTAGCTAATCATGCTTCTTTTGCTGATCACATGCTTGTTGCGTCATGTTCGGTGCGCCCGATACGCTTTATGATTTACGAAAGTTTTTATCGTTACCGCTGGATCCATCCCATAGTGAAGTGGGCGGGAATAATGGAAGTCCCGCAGGGAAAACCTAAAAAGCTGCGGCAATTGTTAAAAAAAATACATGAGATGTTTGAAAACGGCGAGGTTATTTGTATTTTTCCTGAAGGAAATATTACTCAGAACGGCATCATGTCAACCTTCAAAAAAGGTCTCTCTTCGATGATTCCTAAAGGCTTGAATGTACCGGTTCTGCCGATTCGTATAGGAATGCTCTGGGGCAGCGTTTTTACCAATTTCTATGCTAAAATAAAATTACGCTGGCCCAGCGAGATTCCGCATCCTGCGAGTATAATTATCGGGAAACCGATCAGCATTGCCTCTTCGGGCTATAAAATCCGCCTGATTCTCTCGGAAATGGCAGCGGAAATAGAAGCTATACCCAACCAGCAGGAGCGTCCCGTTCATTCACAATTCGCCTATATGGTGCGCAAACATCCATTCCATAGAATTTTCAACGAATACGATGGCACGAACTGGAAAGAACACAGTAATTTCACGATTATGGTCAAAGCAGTTCTGCTTAGTCGTGAAATCAGGAAAATGACTTCCGAAGACTGTAAATATGTCGGCGTAATGCTGCCCAATACAGTAACAACGGTGGTAGTGATATTGGCGATTTTGATGGCTGATAAAACTCCTGCTGTTTTGAATTTTACCGCTTCAAAAAAATCAATCAGGATTGCAATGGAAAAAGCGGATTTGACTTGTGTTTTAACCAGTAAACGTTTTCTCAAAAAACTTAATTTTGAACCTTATCCAGAAATGTTTATGCTTGAAAGCCTTGCCGGAAAATTTTCAAAAGGCAGTAAGATTAGAACGGCTTTGATGGTCGCGCTGCTGCCCTGGCGCGAATTAATGAATATTATTTCGCCATTGAGTTACAATGATGTGCACCGCACTCTCGTTGTTATTTATTCCAGCGGTTCAACCGGGGAGCCAAAAGGCGTAATGCTTTCTCACCACAATATTAACAGTAATATTTATTCTATCATCAGAATAGTCAACTGGAATGCGTCTGACAGAGTTATCGGAAATCTTCCAATATTCCATTCCTTTGGATTTTTGAGCAGTTTTTGCATATCCATTTCGCAAAACACCAAGGTGGCATTGGTTACCAATCCTCTTGACGCTAAAATGGTTGGATATGCCCTCAAGCGTTTAAAGGTAACCGTAATGATGGCGGCTCCCGGTTTTTTGCAGGCATATATGCGCCGTTGTGAGGTCGAAGATTTTGCCTCACTGCGTCTGGTCGTTACCGGCGCGGAACGCCTGCGTGAAGATATTGCCAGGAAATTTCATGAAATAACCAGGCTGACTATTGCCGAGGGCTACGGCTGTACCGAATTATCACCGGTCGTTTCGATAAATGTCGCGGATTCAATCCTTAATCTCGGCACGAGTATCGGTAAAACAGGCAGTATCGGTACATCAATGCCCGGAATCGCCACAAAAATAGTTAATCCTGACACATTTGAAACCATGCCGCCGGATACCGATGGATTATTGCTGGTCAAAGGACCGAATATCATGCAGGGATACCTCAAAGAACCGGAAAAAACCGCGGAAGTCATGCATGACGGATGGTATATTACCGGAGATATAGGACAAATGAATCCAAGTGGACATATCATGATTACCGGCAGAATGTCGCGCTTCAGCAAGATCGCGGGTGAAATGGTTCCGCATGAACTGATTGAAAAGGAAATTAATGAAATAATTCATGCCACCGAATGCTGTATTGGTGTTTGTGGAATTGAAGACGAGAAAAAAGGCGAAAAATTAATAGTTTTTTATTCGCATGATGAGCTTGATCCTGAAATAATCATTCAGAAATTACGCAAAAGACATATTCCTAACTTATGGATACCAGGGAAGGAGAATTTCATCAAAGTCGAGCATATTCCAATGCTTGGCAGCGGCAAACTGGATATCGGCGGCATAAAAAAGCTTTCCGAAAGTTTAATGTAGCGCATGCGTCCCGCTTGTGAATATACTCAAGACTAATTTGCAATTTTTTTTATTTACCCCAACGGGATTATTAAAATGATTTTTTACTGACTATGTCTATAGTTGACAATGATTCAGTTGTTAAAGCTTTTAAACTTTAATAAGGAGTCATATTATGTTCCCGGATTTTGGCGAGAGAACTGTTGAAATAAGCCATTGTGATAAGATTTTTATTGTTCCCAAATTATCGATTTTGCAATACAGTCAAGCAATTAAAATAATTAATGAAGCGGACAATCATTACAGTAATGCCGCATTGCAGGATATTAGCGACAGGGCTTGTGGAAAATTATGGATATTGCTGGAAACGCTTTTGCCTGAAAGGATTTTGCTTGATCGTGATATGTTCGATTATAATGATTTAGTTGAATT
>DAOWBJ010000119.1 GCA_030634125.1 Victivallales bacterium | reverse complement strand
CCTATCATGGTAAAAATTGATTTCAGCTCAGTTATTAAAGCCGGAAAAAGCGGCAAGCCTGTCTTTCTGACTTTGTTTGTTAACTGGTGTGTCAAACCATTTACTATGTATGCCATTGCCTTTTTGTTTCTGGGCATTCTCTTCAGAGGATTTATTGGCGCGGATGCTGTTGATATTGTCAAGATGCCCTTTGGGCTGGACTTAACGGTCGGAGCGACACACGGCGCCGGAACCGTCATTATGCACGAGGGCGTCAAAATGCTTCAAATTCCACTTTGGCGAAGTTATCTCGCCGGATGTATTCTGCTCGGCATCGCCCCCTGTACGGCGATGGTGCTGGTGTGGGGATTCCTGGCACGCGGAAACGACGGGCTTACTCTCGTAATGGTAGCCGTCAACTCGCTGACCATGCTTCTTCTTTACGGCGTTCTCGGCGGCTTCCTGCTGGGTGTCGGACGACTGCCTGTACCATGGCAGGCACTCTTGCTTTCCATAACTATTTACGTGGCTCTACCGCTGGTGGCCGGATATATTTCCCGCAAATGGATTATCGCGGTCAAAGGCGAAACGTGGTTCAAAGAATCATTTCTTCATGTGTTAACGCCAATAACTATCACGGCACTGCTGGCTACACTCGTTCTGCTTTTTTCATTCAAAGGCGAAACTATTCTCAATAATCCATTAACGATTATCTGGATCGCCATACCGCTTTTCATTCAGACAGTCCTGATTTTCTCACTGGGATATGGTCTGGCAAAGCTGCTCAAATTGAAATACGAAGATGCCGCCCCATCCGCCTTAATCGGCGCGTCCAATCATTTTGAGGTAGCCATCGCTACGTCCGTAATGATTTTCGGACTCTCAAGCGGTGCGGCATTAGCGACAGTAGTAGGTGTACTCATCGAAGTACCGCTCATGCTCATGCTGGTAAAAATATGCCTCAAAACCAGAGGCTGGTTTTCAATAAAATAAAAAAAGCCGAATGTAGCGGCTCCGTGATCCAACGGAGGGAAACGTTGGTCGTCCGTCTCAACGGACGAAACTTAAACGGCATCTTGCCGTGCAAAAGAATCACACAGCTGATTATTTATGGTGTCGATAAAACAATAATACTTCAAAAGACGGCTTACAACCGTCATTGGTGCGTTGTGCCCAAAAGTTTGCAAAAAAATATTCCGCCGTTTAAAATCAGTAAAATATTATTCCATTCTTTATTACTGTCTTTTTTACTTTGGAACTTGCAAAATATTCTTTTGTGATATATAATTACATAAAATACATCCTCAAAGAAAAAACAATGGAATTCAAAATGGATATTTATCAAGATGAAGTAGCTAGTGTTGTGGCATTACTTAAAGATGTAAAAATAATTCCGGTTCTGGCTATAGAAAGGCTCGAAGATGGAATAAAAGTATGTGAACTATTGAATAAATGTGGTTTGAAAGCTGCTGAAATAACTTTTAGAACCGCGGCGGCGGAAGAAATTATCCGGGAATCATCAAAATTGTTTCCAGAGATGCTCATCGGCGCCGGAACAATTCTGACAGTCAAAGATTTACATTCAGCTTTTGAAGCCGGCGCAAAATTCGCGGTAGCTCCGGGATTTAATCCGACAGTAGTTAAAGCAGCTGTCAAAAGCGGATATGCTTTCTTCCCTGGAATATCCTGCCCGTCTCACGTGGAACAAGCCTACGAGCTTGGAGAAAGAGCAATGAAATTTTTCAAAGCTCCAGACACTCACCACTTCTAAGCATTGTGGTCAAAAATTGCTTTCTATCGTCAGTTAGGTATTCAATTCATGCCGACAGGTGGACTCAAGCCAGCAAACATCATGAGTTATCTGAAAATACCCGAAGTCCCCGGTGCGGGCGGCACATGGCTGGCTTCTACAGCGGAAATGAATGATGGTCAGTGGGGCGCAATAGAAGAAAAAATAAAAGCCGCAGTACAGATGCTTTCATAAAACAAGGAAAATAAGATGTCAAAGAAAACAGCTTTAATAACTGGCGCGGGACGCGGAATTGGTTTTGGAATAACTGAAAAACTGGCATCAGAAGGATTCAATATAGTTATATGTGATATTTGGCCGGAAGCTGATATTGCCCCGCAACTTGCTGAATTAGAGGCAAAATACGAAGTTCAGGGATTGTACTGCAAATGCGACGTCAGCGACTCCAAAGGCCGTGAAGCGATGCTGGCGGAAATTATTGCCGAATTCGGCGTTCTTAATGTATTGGTAAACAATGCCGGAGTTGCACCTGAGGTTCGTGCGGATATTTTGGATATGACCGGAGAAAGCTATGACCGTGTAATGACAATCAACTTGAAAGGACCGTATTTCCTTACTCAATTAGCGGCTCGGCACATGATTGAAATGAAAAGTAACAATCCTGATTTTGAGGGTTGCATTATAAATATCGGCTCTATTTCGGCTGATACCGCATCGGTCAGTCGCGGCGAATATTGTTTATCCAAAGCCGGAGTTACTATGGCGACAAAGCTTTGGGCGGCTCGACTAGGTGAATATGATATTCCTGTATATGAAATTCGTCCGGGTGTAATCAAAACGGATATGACCGCGACGGTTACAGAAAAATATGACAAGCTCATTGCAGAAGGTTTAACTATTCAGCCACGCTGGGGATACCCCGAAGATATAGCCAAAGCCGCCGCCATGCTGGCGCGCGGAGATTTAGCATATTCAACCGGGCAAATCATTAACATAGACGGCGGAATGCAAGTCAGCCGCTTATAGGTTAAGGAATTATTATGACTAAGATTGGAAAAACCGTTAAGGTTCATACTTTGATTATTGGTAGTGGAGCCGCTGGACTCTGCGCGGCGGTTAGACTGCGTGCTGCTGGAATTGAAGACATCGCGATTGTTACCGAAGGTCTACAGATGGGGACTTCGATAAATACTGGCAGCGATAAACAAACATATTATAAACTCGGCCTTTATGCTAAAGATAATGATTCTCCAGAAGCTTTGGCGGAAACTTTTTTCGAGGGCGGTTCAATGCACGGCGATCTGGCTTTAGTTGAAGCATCTTTGTCAGCAAGAGCTTTTTGCAGTTTGGTGAATATGGGTGTGCCCTTTCCGCGCGATGAATATGGACAATTTATAGGCTACAAAACCGACCACGATCCATTGCGGCGCGCGACAAGTTGCGGACCTTATACTTCACGTGAAATGTGCCGTCGGCTCATTAAAGAAATTCAAACTTTGCAGATTCCGGTAAATGAAAATAGAGTTGTGGTTTCATTGTTGAAAACGGGCGAACGGGCTTGCGGCGCGATAGCCGTAAACCTGGAAAATGATTCTGAAACAGAACTCGAAACTTATCAGGCTGAAAATGTGATTTTCGCGGTTGGCGGTCCGGGCGGATTATATAAAACCAGCGTTTATCCGTCTGTGCATACCGGAGCTATCGGACTGGCTCTGAAAGCCGGAGCGATGGCACAAAGCCTGGCAGAGTCTCAATATGGACTTGCTTCGATTAAATTCCGCTGGAACGTTTCCGGCACTTATATGCAGGTACTGCCTAAATTTATTTCTACCACGCAGGATGGTAATGACGAACAGGAATTTTTAAAACCTTATTTCAAGTCAAGCGGCGAAATGAACTCAATGATTTTTCTCAAAGGCTATCAATGGCCCTTTGATTCCCGCAAAGCCGCCGGCGGCTCATCTATTATTGATATACTCGTTTATATCGAAACTGTTTTGCGCAGACGCCGGGTATTCCTTGATTTCCGTTTCAATACTGAAAACTTTGATTTTGACACGCTGGACAGCGAAGCTCATGAATACCTTGAGAAATCCGAGGCGCTATTCGGTTCACCCATTGAACGCCTGCGCCACATGAATCCCGGAGCAATCACACTTTATGAAGATCACGGCATTAATATTGTCGCCGAGCCACTGGAAATAGCGGTTTGTGCTCAACACAATAACGGAGGACTGGCAGCCAATAAATGGTGGGAATCAACGAATCTTAAACACTTGTTTCCGATTGGTGAAGTCAACGGTTCTCATGGGGTATATCGCCCTGGCGGCTCGGCATTGAATTCAGGACAAGTCGCTGCTTTCAGAGCCACTGAATTTATCGCCGCTAAATATAAAGATTTGACTTTGGGTCAAGCTGATTTTGATAATGCCGCTGAACAAAAAATCAATGAGATTACACAATTGCTTGAGAAAGGCGGAAAACGTGACTGGCATATTGACCGGGACGAATTCCAGACCAGAATGTCTGCCGCAGGAGCTCACATCCGGGAAGCCGGCAACTTGAAAAAAGCCGTACCGGAAGCCTGGGAACAATATGAAAACATGCTTGATGAAGGTATTCAAAACAAGTGTCCTGAAGACGCGGCGGAAGGATTGCGGAATATCCAGCTTTGTTTAGCCCACGCGATTTATCTGGAGACCTCCTTGAAACAAGTCAGTGACGGGGTAGGTTCTCGCGGCTCAGCGTTGATGCTTTCCGCTGATGGTCAAGCCTGTCACGAAACACTTGGAAATGAATGGAATTTCCAGCCGGAAAACATTGAGTTCAGGAACAAAGTTCTTGAAACGTGTTTGACTGCTGGCGGCAAGGTTGAACACAATTGGGTTCCATGTCGCGAACTGCCGCATTGTGACGGCTGGTTTGAAACTGTCTGGGCAGAATTCAACAAGAACGAAATATATAATAAATAGGTTTGGATTATGAAAAATAAAATATATGATTTTTCTATATTGCGTGAACTGCGCAAGAGAGAAGGTTTAAATATTGCCGAATTTGCAGAAAACTCGGGAGTATCCGCCAGTGTCATTTCAAAACTTGAACGTAATCAATGTGTCGCGGAACTGGAAACAATATTTCGTCTGGCAAGAGTCCTGGGTTTAACCGCTTCCGATTTGATTGCTTTGGCGGAAAACCGTACAGCTCATCTGGCAAGCTCTGAAAAATATAAAAATGACGGATTTAGTTTTGAACGGGTAACTTACGGCAATATGCGTTGTATTCGCGGGACAGCTCCCGCGGGGGCTGAAATTTCCAAACCTCGTCTGCATCGTGATGATTACGAATTATGCTGGGTGCTCAAGGGACGTTTGATGTTTTATCTTCCCAACGAGAAACATGAATTAAAAGCCGGTGAATCAATACAATTTGACGCCATGCTCGAACACACTTACGAAGCGTTGGAGGATTGCGAAATAATTCTAGTCCACATGCGCAAAAATAAACGATTTTAAGGTAATAGAAACAATATATGAGTAACTATAAAAAAATATCCAGCTTGAAAAACATTGAGGATTTTGCCGCTCACACTAAAGAATTGGGAATTAAATTAAATGCTGTTGAAAAAACTCGTGTCGGCGTTGAATCTCCTTTGGGACAAAGTATTGAATATAAAGGACGCACTATCGGTAACCGCTGGTGTATTCTGCCCATGGAAGGCTGGGATTGCCTGCCGGACGGTTCGCCGGGAGAGCTGACCGAAAGACGCTGGCTGAGATTTGCGCGCAGCGGCGCCAAACTGCTTTACGGCTGTGAAGCGGCGGCGGTAATGAAAAGCGGTAAGAGCAATACCCGGCAAATGATGATGACTGAAGAATCGGTCGATAATATCGCTAAACTCCGTCAAAAGATGGTCGATGAACATAAAAAGATTTTTGGTACTGCGAATGATCTTTATATTGGCATTCAACTAACACATTCAGGGCGTTTTTCGCATCCGAATGATGATAAAATTCTAGAATCAAAAACAGCTTATAGTCATCCTTTGCTGGATAAAAAATTTGGCAATGACGCAAGTTGCGTGGTGAGCGATGATGAAGTTAAAGATATTATCGCGCATTTTATCAAGGCGGCAAAACTTTCTTATCAGGCTGGATTTGATTTTGTTGATATAAAACACGCTCACGGTTATCTTGGACATGAATTTTTGAGCACCTTTGACCGTCCGGGGATTTACGGCGGAAGTTTCGAAAACCGAACACGTTTTTTCAGGGAAATAGCCGCAGGTATTTCAAAGGAAGTTCCTGATCTGGATATTT
>DAOWBJ010000050.1 GCA_030634125.1 Victivallales bacterium | reverse complement strand
GATGAGCCACTTCGAAAATCTCGAAAGTTTTCTGCGGGAAATTAATCAAAATTTATTTCGCGATACCGATGAAGAACGCTTTGTCACGCTGGCGTGTTGTTTGATGGACCGCCGCAATTCCCTGATTGAATATGCCCGTGCCGGACATACTGAATTATTAGCTTATACCCACAAACACATCAGGAAAATTTATCCTAACGGCTCCGCTTTAGGTATTTTACCTGATGAACTGGCTTCTTTTGACTCAATCTGCCTGCAGTTCTCTGAAGACATGTCAATGCTTTTGTTTTCCGATGGTGTCACGGAAGCACTGAATGCCGATAATGAAGAATATGGGCTGGAACGTCTTCAGGAAGAATTCAGAGCATCCCGTAGCGCGGGTGATTCTTCAGAAGAAACTTTGGAAAAAATCATAAACTCAGCCACCGAGTTTGCCGTAGAGCAAATTGACGACCAAACAATGATTCTCATAAATCATAAATAATACTTCATGCTGGAATTTACCGCGCTAATGTGTTATTGTAATATCATGGTATTTTACTATTCGGAGATAATCGTTGATGCTTGATAAGGTTGGGCCATATAAAATTTTGGAACCACTTGGGCATACACGCTATGCGGTAATGATAAAGAACGCAAGCGGGTCGCGGCAGAGGGCGACGTTCGCCAAACGAGGGCGATGTTCGCCTTATTTTTTATGGACTTTGCCGAATAATTTCATTACTTGTTGTAAATCGTTCCAGGTAACGCCTTTGGCTTTTGGATCGCGCAGGAGGTATGCGGGGTGGAAGGTGGGCATTACTTTTATGTTGTTATATGAATCCCATTGACCGCGCAGACGGGTAATTCCGACTTTATTTAATAAGTATTTGAGCGGCACGGCTCCTAAAATAACAATTACTTTGGGTTGTATCAGCTCGATTTGACGTTGCAGATAAGGCAGACATGTATTTGCTTCTTCCGGAAGGGGGTTGCGGTTTTTGGGAGGACGGCATTTGACGATATTAGCGATATAGACCTGTTTTCTCTCGAACTGCATGGCTGTAATCATTTTTGTCAGGAGCTCTCCGGCTTTGCCGACAAATGGACGGCCCTGCTGATCCTCGTCTAATCCCGGGCCTTCGCCGATAAACATTAAGTCGGCATTGGGTGAGCCTTCGCCGAAGACCACATTTTTGCGGCTCGTGCACAAAGGACATTTTTGGCATTTTTGAGCGGAGGAATTGAGTTCTTCCAAAGTCATTGATGCAATCGCCGGATCCACTGGATCTGCCGGGACTGAAGCTTGTGCCGGAACCGAAACTGATTCCGGTTTCGGAGCAGCTTGAGTATCGGTAAAAAACTCATTCACTATTTCCGGCGCGATAAATGTTGTTTTGTCTTGGGTCTGCAGTTCGCGCAGATGTCCGATTATTTCATCAAATATATCTTTTTTCATATCTTAGATTTGGTATTATCAAAAATGTGGATTATTTTACTATTTAAGATTAAAGATACAACCATAAACGGGAATTGCATAATGAAAAAAAGAACTTTGCGAAATATTTTGTTAATTATTACGATGATTTGTGCTTTTAACGATATAGCCGGAGCTGCGCCCGCGGCCTCTAAGAAGCTCGTGAAAGACGTGAAGATTGCAGTAGCGGGCGCGAAGGAAGCCGCAAAGGATGCGGAGAAAGTCGTAGAAGACGCGAAAAATGCAATCAGGCAAGCTAAGGTTATTAACATCAGTTTGTTTGCGACTACTAATGTCAGTAAAGAAAAAGAGAAAAAGAAAGAAGAAAAAATCAGCGTTGTTGATACCAAAGATTTTAAAGTCGATGGCTTTAAGGATTTATTGTCGCATATACAGACATGGTGGAGTGATATCCTGACATGGTTTAGTGATCATCAAACTAATATATTAGTTTTATTTGTGGGTTTGTTGATTACCTTTGCACTCGTAGCATTACTGGGATGGTTCTTTAATAAAGTTATAATCGAGCATATCACCAAACACACAGCCAGCAGATGGGATGACAAAATATGCAAAACCATTAGAAGGCCTTTAAGCGTTTTGATTTTTACCATTGGTGTTTTTATAAGTTCCCTGGGTTTGCTCAACGACTTGGAGGAAGACACCTTTTCTGTGATTTTGCGGACTTTTCTGGCATTGATGGCATTGTCTGTAACCTGGGCGATATATCGTCTGGTTGAAGTTTTTAATAATTTTCTTAAGGAGCTGGCTCAACGCTCTGACAATAATTTAGATGACCTGCTGGTGGATCTAATACGCAAAGCAATAAGAATGACTATAGTCTTTATCGCGATAATTTTTATTGGACAAACCATTTTAGGATGGAATATTACAGCATTGATCGCCGGTGCTGGTATTGTCGGTTTGGCGGTGGCTTTGGCGGCGAAAGACACACTGGCTAATTTTTTCGGGTCGGTGATGATTATGCTGGATAAACCTTTTATCGTCGGCGAGCGTGTTACTATTGATTCCCTTACAGGAACTGTTGAGAATATTGGCTTTAGAACTACGAAGATTCGCAGCTTGACCGGGCATATATACTCAATGCCGAACAGCAAAATAGCGGATTCGGTAGTCGAAAACATTGCCAAGCGTCCTTATATCAAATATGCCTTTGATTTGACATTGGTTTACGACACGACCGCGGTGCAGATGAATCGGGCTATGGAAATCCTGCATGAAATTCTGGATAAGCATGAAGGTTTCGATGAAGAACTGCCGGCGCGCATTTATTTTACATCTTTTAATGACTGGGCATTGAATATTAATATTATTGTGTGGTTCCAGAGTACTGATTATTTTGAGACACAAAAGTGGAAAAATGAAATTAATCTGGAAATTCTGCGCCGTTTCAATGCGGAAGGTCTGGACTTCGCTTTCCCGACAAGTACAAACTATCTTGTTGGTGATGAAGCACGTGAATTAAAAATCACCTCAGTAGAAGAAACAAAAAAAGATAAGAAGGGTTAAGCAAAGAAAAGCTTAAAACTTAAAACTTAAAAAAAGGAATTGATTAAATGAAAGTAGTGGTAGCATATTCAGGCGGACTTGATACTTCAGTAATCGTCAAGTGGGTTAAGGAAAAATATAACGCTGAAGTAATCGGTTTTTGCGCTGACGTTGGTCAGGAGGAAGAACTTGACGGCGTCGAGGCAAAAGCCATTAAAACCGGCGCGACCAAATGTTATGTCGAGGATTTGAATGAAGAGTTCGCGCGTGATTTCATCTTCCCGATGATGCAGGCGAACGCTATTTACGAAGGCGCTTATCTTCTCGGTACATCTATCGCGCGTCCTTTGATTGGAAAACGTTTGATCGAAATCGCCCGCGCTGAAGGAGCCGACGCGATTTGTCACGGCGCGACCGGCAAAGGTAATGATCAGGTTCGTTTTGAGCTGACCGCTTATGCTTTTGAGCCAAACATCAAAATAATCGCGCCATGGCGTGAATGGGAATTCAACGGGCGCATGGATTTAGTCGAATACGCCGGGAAAAATGATATTCCGATAACAACTACTGCCGAAAAACCTTACAGCATGGACCGCAATCTGCTTCATATTTCATTTGAAGGCGGCATCCTGGAAGATCCATGGAGTGAATGTCCGTCTGATCTTTCTGTTATGACCGAAACTCTGGATAACGCCGCTGACGAAGCTGAAGAAGCTACAGTTAGCTTCGAAAAAGGTATTCCTGTCAAAGTTAACGGCGAATCTTTCTCTCCTGCGAATCTTATGCGCAAACTCAACGCTATCGGCAAAAAACACGCGGTCGGACGTGTTGACATCGTTGAAAACCGTTTCATCGGCATGAAATCCCGTGGTGTTTATGAAACTCCCGGCGGTACTATCCTGAATCAAGCCCATCGTGCTTTGGAAAGCATCACTATGGATCGTGAAGTCATGCATTTGCGGGACAGTTTCATATCGCGCTATGCTGATATGGTTTACAATGGTTTCTGGTATGCTCCTGAACGCGAAATGCTGCAGTCGGCGATTACTGAAAGTCAAAAATTCGTTACTGGTGATGTCCGTGTCAAACTCTATAAGGGGGCTTGTCATGTAACCGGACGCCGTTCAGAATACAGCTTATACGACGAAGCAGTCGCGAGTTTTGAAGACAATGACGCTTACAACCAGAAAGACGCTGAAGGTTTCATCAAACTCAACGCTTTACGTTTAAGAGTATTGGCGAACAGCAAGCAACGTCGCTACTAGACGAACGTCGCCTTCGTTTATTCCCGCAGTTTGAATATTTCAGCGGATCCCTTCCGCAACTTTTTTATTTGCGTGATAGATAACAGTAAGAAATATTTTATTATTTTGCTTCGATCCTGCCCGAATTATGTGTTTTTATATATAAAAACATTATCTTTTGTGCTGAAATTTTACTTTTTAACTTAACTTTATCCTTGTTTGCTATATTTTATAAAAAAGTGCTAAAATGATAAAATACAGGAATAATTCATTAACATATAGCAGGAATATACAGTTATTCAGTATACTTTAGCTCTAGTAATTTTTTTTATTGCAGGGTTATTCCTGCTTTTTTTCTAAAAAACAAACATTTTATAAGAGGGTGAGGTCATTATGTGTAAACAATCAATTGCCGAGAAAGTTCAATGCGGAAAAGTCCTGGTATCCGATGGAGCCTGGGGTACATTTTTACAACAGAAAGGAATGCGGCCGGGGGAATGTCCTGAGCTATGGTGTGTTGATCATCGTCAATCTGTGCTTGAAATCGCTGACAGCTATATTGAAGCCGGAGCGGATATGATTGAGACTGACAGTTTTGGCGGAACTTCTTTTAAACTCGAGCATTATGATCTTGCTGATCGTGTTTTTGAACTTAACAGAGCAGCGGCATCCATTTCTCGCGACGCGGCGGGACCGGATAAACATGTAATCGCCTCTATTGGTCCTACCGGTAAAATGCTGGTCATGGGCGATGTTACTAAAGAAGAACTTTATGAGTCTTTCAAGGAACAGGCGCTTGGTCTTGCCAGAGGCGGAGCTGACGCGGTATGTATTGAAACAATGTCTGACATTGACGAAGCCGTATGCGCCGTAAAAGCTGTAAAAGAAAATACTGATCTCGAAATTATCTGTACTTTTTCATTCGAAAAAACTGTAACTGACGAATACCGTACCATGATGGGTGTTTCGCCCGCGGATATGGTCGCGGCTTTGATTCCTGCCGGTGCCGGCATTGTTGGAACAAACTGCGGCAACGGAATGGAACGCATGATTGAAATCGTAAAAGAAATCAGAGCGGCTGACGCGAATATTCCCATACTCGTTCACGCTAACGCCGGAATGCCGCAGAACATAAACGGTTCTGATGTTTTCCCGGACACTCCCGAAGATATGGCAAGAATGACTCCTGATCTGGTAGCGGCCGGAGCAAATATCATCGGCGGATGCTGTGGAACAACTCCCGCGCACATTAAAGCAATCAAAGAAGCAGTTAAATAATCCAAAGGAGATTGAGAAAATGGCTGAAGGAAAATTTTCAGGAACAGCAATCGGCAGTATGCCTTATTCGGATCCCGAATACGCTTGTAAAGTATCACTTGCGAAACTTGATTGTCCAATCTGGCCCCAGCTTTCACATTTCGGGCTTTACGAACAAATGGAAATCCAGTATTCTGAAGGAATGCCCCGCGTGGTTATTGATGAAGTAAAAGGCCGCATGTATTTCGATACGTCAGGCGACTATTCAGAAGCTTTCGCGGAATTTTATGAAACCTACATGGCGGCAATGGATGAAGACGATGGTACAGGCGACTGTTCCGCAATGGCAATCAGCGAAAAATATTCTAAAGGTATTTACGCGATGGAAGCCGCCTTAAAAGAAAAAGGCGAAAAAATTCCATGGGCAAAAGTTCAAACTACCGGACCATGCAGTTTTGCCCTTACTATAGTAGACGAAAACAAACGCGCGATGTGGTACAACGAAGAGTTTCGTGATGTCATAATCAAGGGACTTGCCATGAAGTGCCGCTGGCAGATTCAGGAATTCAAAAAATACGCGGACAACATTATCTGCTTTATTGATGAACCTATCCTTTCCGCTTTCGGAAGCTCAACTTATGTATCAGTTTCCCGCGACGAAGTCGTAGCGGCTCTCGAAGAAACTATCGATGCTGTTCACGCGGACGGCGCTCTCGCTGGAATTCATTGTTGTGGTAATACAGAATGGAGCATTTTGATTGACGCCGGTGTGGATATTGTCAACTTTGACGCTTTTGAGTTTGGCGAAACTATCGCTATGTATCCTGAAAAAGTAAAAGCGCACCTGGAAGATGGAAAACTCCTCGCATGGGGCGTGGTTCCTACTTCAACCGAGATCAGGGAACAGAATGTTGATTCACTTGAAGCGCAGTTGGAAAAAGTTATGGACGTTCTCGCCGCCGCGGGAATTGATAAAGATTTGATCGTCAAACAGGCGATTATCACTCCTTCATGCGGAACTGGTTCTATGGATGCCGCTGATGCTGACAAAGTATTTGAAATGGTCAGTGAGCTTTCAAAACGTATGAAAGAAAAATATGCTTTTTAAAATAGGTAAAAGAGCATGAAACTGGCAATATCAGGAAAAGGCGGAGTTGGCAAATCAACAGTATCCGCTGTTTTATCGCTGCTCCTCGCGCGTCAAGGCAGGAGGGTGCTGGCACTTGATTGCGATTCTGACGCTAACCTCGCCGGTGCTCTGGGTATGAGTGATAAGGAACAATCCAGGATAGTTCCTGTTTCAGAACAGGCGGCGCTGATTGAAGAGCGCACAGGCGCGAAAGTCAAACGCTATGGGCAGATGTTCAAGCTCAATCCTGAAGTGTCCGATATTGCCGACGACTACGCGCTGAAACACAAAGGCGTTGACCTGCTGGTGCTGGGAGCTGCAGATACCGGCGGCGGCGGCTGCGGCTGTCCTGAAGGAGTGCTTATTCGTGCCCTGGTTACAGATTTGATATTATACAAAGACGAAACTTTGATAATGGATATGGAAGCCGGGGTCGAACACCTTGGGCGCGCTACTTCAAGAGGTGTTGACGCTATGCTGGTGGTAGTAGAACCCGGGCAAAACTCTATAGACTGCGCCAGGCGTGTAATCAGGATGTCAAAACAAATCGGCATCAAGGATATTCGTTTTATCGCCAACAAAGTAACTGACGCGGAAGACGAAGCTTTTATTAAATCATCCCTTGAAAACTACGAAATTATTGAAGTATTACCATATTCTTACGAGATCCGCAAAGCCGACCGGACGGGCAAATCTATAATTGATGCTTTACCTCCGGAATTATTAAGTAAATTTGAAAATATTTTAGCGAAATTGGAAGTATTATGAGTTATTTAATTGCGGTAAGCGGCAAAGGCGGAGTGGGAAAAACCACTCTCGCCGGGCTGTTGGTAACACGCTTGATTGCCCGGGGTTGCGCTCCGGTTCTGGCGGTTGATGCCGACCCGAACATGTGCCTTGATGATGTTTTGGGAGTGAAAGTCGCTAAAACTATCGGCGCTGTCCGCGAAGAAGCCAGAGAAATAGCCGGCAAAGGGCTGTCCGCGGGTATATCAAAACAGGAACTTCTGGAATACAAGATAGCCGAAAGCCTGGTTGAAGCCAAAGATTTTGACTTGATCGCGATGGGACGTTCAGAAGGCGCGGGATGTTACTGTTATGCCAACAATGTTTTGAAAAACGCAATCGGTCAAATGTCAGACGCTTATCCTTATTTAGTGCTGGATAATGAAGCCGGACTGGAAAATCTTTCCCGCCGTATTGTTCAGAAAGTGGATTTAATGATAATGATTGCCGATCCTTCAAGCCGTGGCTTGAAAACTGTTACACGGCTTCATGAAATGACTAAAGAAATGAAGATTGAATATAAACAACTGGCAGTTGTAGTGAATCGTTTACGCCGCGACAAAATGCCGGATAAAATAGAAGAAGTAAAAAAGATAACCGGGGCGGATTTTGTAATCGGACTGCCGGACTGCGACGAACTCGCGGATCTGGCTGAAAAAGGCGACAGTCTCGCCGTAGTTTCATCTGATAACAAGATCGTCGCTATCGTTGACGACCTGCTGGAACAAGCAGGTTTGCCTGGAAATAAACCTAACACAAGGAAGGAAAATGGCTGAAGAACCGAAAAAACCTGAAGAACTGGTTTCGGACGAGGCGTCGATTGAGACTATTATCAAATCTCAGCTTGACTGCGTTGATACCTGTTTCTCGAGGGCTGACTCACAAAGCACTTGCTGTAAGTTCGGAACCCAAGGCGTTTGCTGTAGAATATGCCACATGGGACCGTGCAAAATCACTCCTAAATCTCCGCGCGGTGTTTGCGGTGCTGATGCCGATACTATTGTCGCGCGTAATTTCCTGCGGGAAGTCGCGGCGGGTACAGCGGCTCATTCTGATCACGGACGTCATCTTGTTCTGCGCTTCAAAAAAGTAGCGGAAGGCAAAGAACCTGATTACAAAATCATTGACGTGAAAGCCCTCCATCGCGTTGCCGGAGACTACGGCATCGAGACAGAAGGCCGTGAAGTAAATGATATTGCTTTGGAACTGGCTGATCTTTTCCTCGCTGAATTTTCTTCTCAGGAAGAAGACTTAAAAACTTTTCTTGAGGTGTGTAAGATAACTGCTGATGAGCGTTGGGATAAAGTAAGGTGGAGGCTCCCTTGGTTGTAATTACACCTACTAGACGTTCAGGGATAGCAGAGTTATTAGGCAGCAAGCCTAAGTCCAGGCGGGAGGATATGGTAGCGCCAATAACATTC
>DAOWBJ010000117.1 GCA_030634125.1 Victivallales bacterium | reverse complement strand
TTCGAACCATTCACGGCAGCTCTGCCGTACCATACAAAAGCCTGATACGGATTTCTTTTTATGCCAAGTCCGTATTGTATGCAAATCGCGAGATTATATTGAGCATCCGGGCTGTTTTGTTTGGCTGCCTTGCGAAACCAGTGAACCGCGAGAGTATAATTTTGTTTGCGTTTACTGCCGTAAAAATATTGATTGGCGAGTTTCAGTTGAGCTTCAACATCATTTTGTTTGGCTTTTTGGCGCAGCAAATCAATCTTTTTCTCTGAAGACTCAGAAGCAGATGCAAAAAAGATTATAAGAATTACAGAGCATAAGCCCAGATGCTTATTTATTCTTAAGCTGCTGAATTTCTTTTTTGAGCTCATCAAGTTTACCCGTGAGGCGTTTTACTTTTTTAGGCAAAGAATGACGGTACATGAAATCACGTTGTCCCTCAGCTGGAGTACCTAAAACAATTTCTCCTGCCGGTACGCTTTTGACCACACCTGAAGTTCCAGCTACTTTGACTCCGTCACCAATAGTAATATGTCCGTTAATGCCGACTTTAGCCCCGAGTATCACGCCGCGTCCGAGTTTTGAACTTCCGGCGATTCCTGATTGAGCAACTATGATTGTAGATTCGCCGATTTCGACATTATGCGCAATCATGACCTGATTGTCTATTTTGACGTTGCTTTTGATCCAGGTTTTTTCAAAACGTGCGCGGTCAACAGTAGTATTAGCACCGATTTCGACATCATCGTCAATTTGAACAATTCCGGTTTGAGCGACTTTCACCAACCCCTGTGGTCCGGGGACAAAACCGAAGCCGTCTCCTCCGACAACAACGCCTGAATGCAGAATATTTTTGTTTCCAATAATACAGCGGTGCATAATTGTAACGTTTGGCGCGATTTCATTTGCCTGCCCGATCTTAACTTCCTGTCCGATAAAAGTGCCGGCGCCGATAGAAGTATGATCACCAATTACAGAATTCGCTTCGATTACGACATTGGCGCCGATGTAAACATTCTGACCGACAGAGACACTCTGGTCAATTAGCGCTGAAGGATGAATCCCGGGAGCGTAAGTAATTGGTTCCGGAGCGAAAATAAGCAGTATTTCAGAAAAAGCCAAATCGACATTATCGCAAATAATATAATTATGTCCCCCGGAAAGTTCTTTTTCCAGGTCTTTTGTAATTAAAATCACACCAGCTTGCGATTCGGCAAGTTGCGGAAGATATTTTTTGCTTCCAAGAAACGTTATTTGATTTTGTTTGGAAGTTTCAAGTGATGAGGCGCCAGTAATGACAGTATTCGGATCACCGATTAATTTACCGCCAATCTTTTCCGCGATTTGTTGAGCTGTAAGTTGTTTCATAAGTTTCCTTTTTTTATTTTTTTAACGCAGACTGGAACCTTTATCACTCTGTAATTCAGCATCCGGTTGTCCGCGATTTAGTTTTTTAAGGATTTCAGCACTTATATCATGCTGGAGGCTGCTGTAAATAATCACAGGTATTGTATTAAGGGTTTTACCTGATTTATCGAAGATAAAATTATAGCCTTTAAGAACCGCGTAGCGTCTGATTTCGGTATAAATTTCTTCGAGCAGTTTCTTATGCATTTTAGATACAAGTGTTTTATATTCTCTGCTTTTCTGCTGAACATATTGCTCCAGTTCAGCTTCTTTTTTCTTGAATTCCTGATATTTTTTCTGGGCCGCCAGACGTTTTTTCTCGCGTTCAGTGCTCGAAAAGGCGATATTCTGGGCCGCGTCCCGCAATATGTTAAATTCTTTTTGAAGTTTTAATCGTGATTCACCTAATTTTTTTGCCCACGCCTGAAATATTCCCTGTTTTTGTTGAAGAACCGCATCGGTTTGTTTCGTTTTATAATATTGTTGAAATAGTTTGTCCATATCAACTACGGCTATTTTTAATTTTGCCGTTTCAGCCGCATTTGCGGCGGCTGAAAACATAGTGAAACAAATTGTTGTTAATAATATTTTTTTAAGCATTATAGGCCTCATAACATCTAAGCTTTTTGGTTTAAGCTTCGTTCTTGCTGTCGTGAACTTGTTTGCGGGCAAGTTCAACTATCTGCAGTAATTGTTCTTCCTGTATCTTTTTGGGAAGCGCGGAAAAGGCATCCAGTAATATTTTTTCATCACAGCATAGTTCCGAATGTTCATTTGTGTTCTTTTTTCTCATCTTCGAACTGCCGTTCGAGCCGTCATTTTTTGGCAAATAAGGTTGAATCAATGGATACATTTTGTCCCAGGCATCTTCTTTTATTGAGTTTGTTTTGCGTGTCAGGTATTTACTTACGGTTTCAATATTAACATTTGCCTGTTGTGAAAAGTCAGAAATAGATCCGACAGCGTCAATGCAATTGTGGAGCGCTTTTATAATATCTTCTGTAATTTTCATAGGATATCTCCAATTTATAGCTATACAAGTTATGGGATAATATACCGCATATCAAAAATATAGCAACTCATAAAAAATTAATTATCCAGCATTGCTTGAATGGCTTCAAAGCCTTTGAGCATTTCGCCTTTCTCCATAGTTTTTATCAAGTCTTCGGGAGTACATACATCGACAATATCCTCCGGCAAATACTTGATAAATTCTGATGGAAATTGATTTCGTTCAACACCCTTATCCATTCGCGAGGTGGAATAACTTATAACGAACTGCTCTTTAGCGCGCGTAAGCGAGACGTAAAACAAGCGCAATTCCTCATCAACCGAGCCATCCGTCACTGAACGCCGGTGCGGAAAAATATTCGTCTCCATCGCCACCTGCAGAATGTATGGGTATTCCAATCCTTTAGCGGCATGAATAGTGGTCAGGGTAACGCCGCCGCTGTCTTCTGTTTGTTCTTCTACTTTATCGTTTTCCTCCATAAGCGCATAGCTTTCGAGGTAATCCTGGAGGTTCATAGCGGAGGCGCACTTCTTTTCATATTCGGCTATAGCACTAATAAATTCGTAGACATTCTCCCGTCGTTTAAGCGATTCCGCATGATCTTTATATATTCTCTGCAATCCATCCAGATAACCGATATCGGAAAGAAAATCTTTAACTTTCATGGCGATATCACCCGGCGGGCTAAATACTTTACGGTATTTATCAAGACAACCGCAAAAATCCCTGGCGGATTTAGCGGCTTTGCGGGAAAACTTTTTCAAACATACTTCTTCACCAATAATAAAAGTAAATGGCTGAAAGCTTGCCGCCTTATATTTTTTGAGAGTATCGACCACCTTTTTCCCCAATCCGCGCGGCGGTAGATTGAGTACCCGCAACAGACTTTGATCGTCTTTGGGGTTAGCCAGAATTTTCAGATAAGCTACCGCGTCCTTGATTTCCTTGCGTTTAAAAAATTCCTGTCCGCCGACCATTCTATAGGGAATCGATGTCTTGCGCAAAGCTAATTCTATTTGGCGCGACAAATGATTTGAACGGTAAAGTACGGCAAAGTCATTATAGCTGCGGGACGGATTATCGCCCATCACCTGAGCGATATAATCAGCTATAAAATCCGCCTCATCTTCGGCAGCGGGCGTTTTTACGACAATCAGGTTTTCACCTTCCCCCTGCCCCGACCAGAGATTTTTGCCATGACGTTTTGAATTTTTTCCGATGACAAGGTTGGCGGCCTTAAGAATTTTAGATGTCGAACGGTAATTTTGTTCCAGTTTAATGGGTTTCACATCAGGAAACTTCTTATCAAAATCAAGGATATTACTGATGTTGGCACCGCGCCAGCCGTAAATGCTTTGGTCATCGTCGCCGACCACGCACAAATTATGATGTTCTTTGGTTAATTGTTCGATAATAGCGAACTGAACATCGTTGGTATCCTGATATTCGTCAACCAGCAGATATTTATAAAGATTTTGATATTTTTTCAGGACTTCCGGGAATTTATCAAAAATTTCATGTACCAGCAAAAGCATATCATCAAAATCCACGACATTCTGGCTTTCAAGCAGATTCTGATATTCCGCGTAAACCCGGGCAAAACGCAAATTTTCGTGATTTTCGTCATGATCGGCTAATTTCTTAGCCTGTTTTGGAAAACAAAGCTTGTTTTTCATGTTGCTGATATAATTTTTGACTAAAGGAACCGGTACTTCATTTTTGGCGTAGCCAAGCGCGGCGGCGGCCTGCCGGATCAATCCATTTTGGTCTGAATCATCAATTATGCTGAAATTCGGCAAATAATGAAGCCTTTTGATTTCTTTCCGCAAAACTTTCCCGCAAAAAGAATGGAATGTGCCAATAGTAACCTTATCCGCTTTATCAGGATCGACGAGGCTGCCGAGGCGTTCTTTCATTTCGCGCGCGGCTTTGTTGGTAAAGGTCATGCCGAGAATATTTTTCGGATCAATACCTTCATCAATCATGTGCGCGATACGAAAAGTAATTACACGGGTTTTACCGGTGCCCGCTCCGGCGAGTACCCGGACCGGTCCCTTAATAGTCTTTACCGCATTCCCTTGTTCGGAATTCAATACTCGCGCGATCTCACCATCAGTCATTTATACTGTTTCCGTCGCGATTTCAAAAGTCTTTCCATTCGCGAGTATAGCGGCGGAAGTTACCGGCAGTTCAAAATCAGCGAAAACACCTTTTTTGGTTATGTATGTACATGCTTCCAAAGCGTTGGCGACATCGAAACCAGCATCATAATTCTCATCCTGTGGCGTATCTTTTTCGTATGTGGAAATATAATAAGCATCGCCCGGCTTTAAATCGAATGAACGAACGATTACCGCGTCTTTGCGAACTATTCCGAGATATGCTTCGCTGGAATCCTGTTTAATTACAGCCGCAATTCGAGGGGTGTTGTAATCATCTTTTTCATAATCCATAGCGAGCAAAGTCAAAGTTAAGGCATCACGCGGCGGCAGTCCCATTGCGATTTTTTCAGCAATCGGATCGGTTTGCGAACCGTTGCTGACAACGCCGTATTCACCTGCCGGACGAACGCAGTTATAAGCGATATAGGGGCTTTTCTTGAGGTCATCCTCAAATCCCTCGCGCGGCATAATTGAAACCACGCCGCCTTTTTGAGTTGCTTCACGATTGGGAAAAGATCTGGATGATACACGATACATTGCGACAGCTTTACCTTCAGGGGTCATGCCGATTGCCACTATTCTGCCAAGATACATTTGAAGTCTCCATTATCAGTTATCAGTTATCAGTTATCAGTTATCAGTTATCAGTTATCAGATTATTAAGAACCGACAGCCTATTCATTTGCAAGTCTTAAACTATTACAAAAACGGCTTAATTCAAGTCCTGATTATAGACAAAATCCTACTCTTTTTACTTCTAATCTTGTTTTTGCTGATAATTTACGTATAGTATAATAGAAAGCAACCCAAAACGAGGAAATTTAAAAATGTCAAAAGACAAACAAAAAGAAAGCAAGGGCAAAAAATCTGCCCTGACCCCTAAAGAAAAGAAAGCAGCAAAACGCGCCAAAAAGAATAAATAGAGTTATAAAATCTATGAAGCGATTGAATTGGAAAGTTATGCTAGTCATAACACTGCTTGTGTTATCCACTAGTTTTTATTTTCTGCACTATTTAATATTTAGATGAGATACATTTTGACAAAAAGAAATTAAATTTTGTTACTACTCAGGTACTTTAGCCTTTATTTTTCCTTATGCCAATAAATCTCTCTTTTTTTCTTGATTTTTTCCGATAGCAAGATATATTTATCGGAATAGTTTTAATTTTAATAACTGGGGGTCGGAATGACAAAATCGGAAGAAGTAAAAAAGCTGTTGTCAAAATAGCAGAAATCAAGTTGGAGATATCTACTCTGGGAGAATTACGAACAGGTTCATTGACTGAACAGTATAATGTTTGTGGTCAGCAACATTGTAAATGTAAAGATTAAAAAAAATCCCCGCAAGCATGGACCTTATTATCAATTGAGCTAGACCTTTCACGAAAAGCCTTTATAGACACTTTTCTAAATGCCTCACCGCAAGTGCCGACTATCATTTTCGGTACATTTTATGGACAACAGGCGAAGCATATCAATTTTA
>DAOWBJ010000221.1 GCA_030634125.1 Victivallales bacterium | reverse complement strand
GCCGGGCAGGGGTATTGCGCACGTGTTGCTGCATGCCAGCGACTCGGCTCGCGGACAACTAACAAAAAAAACAAAAAGCATATGATCGATCAGAGTATATGACAACTGCCTTCGTGATATGTCCCGGTTCGCTGTTTTTTTTGCTGAAAACCAGTAGTCGCGGGTTTAGCCCTAAACCGCGATCACTTGAATCTTTGACATCTCTAATAATTCCGTTCAATAGTTTCACTGTGCCGTTTTAAGGCTAAAACTGGCACTACTAAATTTCTTTGGTTGACATTTTTTTTAGGGGTAAATCGTGGTCACTCACGTAAAAAAGATGTGGTGCCGTATAAATATTAACCCTAAAAGAAGGAGAAGTAGATGGATGTAATGGAAATTCTCAAGAAAGTGGCAGATGGACAGACACTTTCAAGCGAAGAACGTAAATCACTTAGCGAATTTCGCCCGCAGGGAATTCCCAAAAGTCGTTTGGACGCGGAGATCGCGAAACGCAAGGATGTCGAACAACAAAACAATGAACTGAACATGACACTTGGTAAATTGAGTTCACGGGTTGACGAACTGGAAACCCGCGATTTGTCAGAACAGGAAAAACTCGAGAAAAACTACAGTGTTGAGCTCAAACAATTGCGGGAAAACGTTTCGTCATTGACGACAGAAAGGAATTCCTCTAAACAGGAATTGGAGCAGATCAGATTCCAGCAGAAAGTCGGCAAACTGGCTAAGGAAAAACAGTTTAATGATTCTGAATATTTGGGATTTATGCTCAAAAAAGCAAATGTTTCGGTGGAATCACCTGACCAGGTCGAAGAATTTATGACAGAACTGCGTGACAGTTCACCAAAATTATTTCATTTGGAACTTCGTTCCGGCAGCGGCAGCAGCCCCGGCGGACATGAAATGGAATTTTCCAGCGCGAAACAGAGTGGAGACATTAATGCCATGTTGGCAAATGCTCCGGAAATAACTAATTAATTTTTTAAACAAGGAAAAAAATTATGGCTTTATATACTTATAGTTTCTCAGAAAAAAAACGTGATCTTACAGATGTGCTTTCAACAGTAATCAAAGATGAACCGCGTTTTATTTCTAATTTCAAACGTGTCGAAGACGCGACTCAGCAAAAACATGAATGGCTTGAAGACCAGATCGCCGGACGCGCGTTAACCGCTACTGACGTGACCACTATGGTAGTTACAGCCTCGCCGCTGGATGTTGCCAAGCTTAAAGTTGGAACATTGCTGGTTGTCAAAGACGACTCGGCTTTATTTCAGGTTACCGCTGTTAACAGTGCTACTACTTTTACCGTGCTGCTCGTTGCCGCCAACGGTTCAAGCTCAACTACCCCCGTCACCGATGATATTATGAATATTGTCAGTTCGCCGATGGTAGAAGGCAGTGCCAACGGTGATGGTGAAGAATCATATCATTTGAGTGATACTGATTACAATTGTACTCAGATATTCCGCAAAGATATTATTCTGACCGGTTCCGCGCTGGCAATCAATATTCTCGGAAATGTTGATAACCAGATTAATCGCCAGACCGCTTTTGCTCTCGGCGAAACCGCTCGTGATTTGAACCGTGTCGCATTATTCGGACGTCGCATTCTGGCCGCTTCCGGTACAATTGGAGAAATTGGCGGTTTGTATTATTACGGAACTAACGCCAGCTCTTTGACGGTTGACGCGTCGAGCGCGGCTCTGGACAGTTTCATGGTCAATGACGCTGCTCAAAGTATTTTGAGTGAAGGCGGCGAGCCGTCTCAAATTCTTTGCTCACCCGGACAAGCTCGTGTTTTATCCAATGAATTCCGCGATAAACTGCAGATCATTCGTTCAGATGACAAACGCGGAGCTTATGTAGCGATCGTGGTCAATGAAATTAATGGTCGCGCGATGACTATTATGGCTGATCCTGACGTGCCGGATACTGACGCGTGGGTTATGGACGCTGCCGGATTCGGTTTGTCCAATCTCAAAGGCCGTTCTTTGTCCGACGAAGACGCTACGCCTAAGGGTTTTGACGGAATCAAACGTATGGCTCTCGGTGAATTGACGCTCGAGTTCAAAAATGCTCGTCAACGTTTATGCCGAATCCATAGTTTACAAGACAGCGCGACAGCTTTAGCAGCTATTAAAGCCGCCCTGTAAAGGTTTCTGTATAATGGGCTGTGTTTGTCACATTTACTGCGGCGGACACAGTCTTTTTTTTATAAACATAGGAGATTTATTATGATAGAAATTAATGTTGTTAATGAATATCTTGCTTTGCATCTGCAGGCGGATTTTTGGAGCGCACTTGACGAGAGTAAAAAAGCCGCGGCTTTTAAGATGGCGGTAGACGATGTCTGCGCTTATCTCGGGATAGCTGAAATTGATCCGGTTCGTATTTTTCAATTATGCGCGGTCAGCGAACAAGCGGTTTTCCTGGCTGAAAATTACAATAATCTGAATTTTTCTGAACAAATTAAATCGGAAAAGATTGATGGCGTAGGGGCGCGGGAATATCATCCAAGCTCAATTCCCAATTACAGCCCCCGGGCTTTAACTTTTCTAGAGCGTGAACTTGGAGTTTTACATATTTCGAGAGGCTGATGTTAAAAATTGGCTTTGTATATGCCGTCATTTTGTGACGGCATTTTTTGTTTAGGGGCTGTAAAAGAATAAACTTGACAAAATGCGTGAATTATCTCGGAATGATCATAATTATTCTTTACTGGTTGACAAATTTACTTAGTGCAAAGAGCGGCAGCCAGGCACGCTCTGTAAACTAGAGGAGTATAACAAGATGCAAGATATTCAAAGAGAGCAGTTCAAGTTCGGTTCAGGAAAAGTTACCTACAAAGATACTTTTTTAGGTGAAAGCCGTGGAGCTATCGAGATTACTAGAAAAACCAGTGTTCACGAAATAAAAAAAGAGGCAATCTCAATTGTAGCAGATTGTTCAATCGTAACCGGGATTAAACTGGAAATTTCAATGACTCTAGTTGCTACTGATGCCAGCGTAAATGAATTTTTCAATCTTCAAACTTTGCTTCTTAACCCGTCAATAGGTTCCAATCTAGCTGATACAGCCGGAGAACTGGTCATTCAACTTGATGACACAGGTGTAGAACATACATTCTCCAATGTAGTCATTGATCCCGCCTTCAAGCGTCACCTGGGAAGTGAAAATCACATTATTGATGCGGTTTTCTATAGTTACAGTAATTCCTAAAACAATAGCGATTCATACAACTTAAACCCAAAAATAAAAAGGGGGAAAATTATGTCATCAGAAACACAAAATCTTAAAGTCGGTCCTTGTTCAATTACCTACAAAGGCGAATTGCTGGGGATAACCAGTAATTCATCTACTTTAAGCTTCAATTTCGTCTACTACGATGTAACTTGCAACAAAACTCACGATCAGGTTCTCGAAAAACGTTTAACTGGCATACAGATTTCTTTTGAAACCGAAATTTTGCAAATAGATAAAGGTATCAATTATTTATTAAACGAAAATAAAACTTTGACCTTGGACGACCTGGGCAAACGCCAGAGCCCCCGCGGCGGCGAACTTTTGATTGTCCCGGTAAGTCCGCATGACAAAAACGCCTATCGACTGCCTAACGCCTTAGTTGTTAATCAAGGGGAATTGATTTTTAACAATGCTGACGAATATATTTTAAAACTGGAATTTGAGGCTAATTACAATGACGGCGAGGAAATTTTAATCGAATACCTGGACGCGGATACATGTCAAAGAGAAAGCTTGCAGCGCGACAGTATTTCTCCCGCTTCTCTCGAACGCGCCATGACCGCATACATTGCAAATAAAACTAATTTAGTTGTTGATACAAATATTTTTCGCGGGAATTTGCCAACAGGCATTGACGGCAGTGCTGTAATAATGCATAAAAGAGAAGCTGTAGAATACGGCATGAGTCAATGCTATAGACTTACATTTATATCTATGGACAAAAGTCGTGATGTCGTTATGAGTACAATTCATCAATTACGTGATTCCTTACCAGTTTACGG
>DAOWBJ010000224.1 GCA_030634125.1 Victivallales bacterium | reverse complement strand
GGAATTTGTTATTTTGACAGGATAAACAGGATAAAACAGGATAAAAGAAAAATCTTGTCAATTGCGCAAGTTTTTTTTAGTAATCCCCGAGGGATTAAATTTAAATAGCCACAGGTAAAACCTGTGGTTTGAAGCAGTAAATTGGAATTGATATGAGTAAAAAAAACAAAAACATTGAAGTCAAAGGCATCTCTATCTCGGTTTTTCAAACAAAAAAGGATGATTACATCTCATTAACAGATATTGCAAAATCAAAGGATGGAGATTCCAGAGCTGCTGATATTATAAAAAACTGGATTCGCAACAGAGGTACTGTTGAGTTTATCGGTACTTGGGAAGAGTTGCACAATCCAGAGTTTAAAGTGGTCGAATTCGACCACTTTAGAATGAATGCAGGTTTAACAAGCTTTGTTCTTAGTCCCGGTAAATGGATAGAAAAAACAAATGCAATTGGACTAATTGTTAAAGGTGGTAGATATGGCGGAACTTATGCACATAAGGATATAGCATTTGAGTTTTGTTCTGCAATTAGCCCGATATTCAAACTTTATCTTATAAAAGAGTTTCAACGATTAAAAGAAGAAGAACAAAAATTATTAGGTTGGGATATAAAACGCAATCTTACAAAAATTAATTATCTTATTCATACTGATGCAATAAAGGCAAATTTGTTACCCGATAGTTTAAGCAAAAAGCAAATTTGTTTTGTTTATGCCAACGAAGCCGATGTGTTAAATATGGCTCTGTTTGGAAAAACCGCCAAACAGTGGCGAGATGAAAGTCCTGATAAAAAAGGTAATATTCGTGATTATGCCAATGTAGGCCAATTGGTTTGTTTGGTAAATCTTGAAAACCTGAATGCTGTTTTTATTAGCGAAGGTTACGAGCAAAGCCAACGACTTGAAAAACTAAACCAAATTGCCATACAGCAGATGAAAATTTTGGTGCAAGACCACTCTGTTAAAATGTTGAATGAACAGTCTGCGGACGATACCGCACAGACAGGTAAAAACAGAGGTGGTGATGAAAAATAAAAACAGATACAATGTTACTGTTGGAGAACTAATAGAAATATTAAAGCAGCATCCAAAAGATATGCCTGTAATTGTTAGCGGCTACGAAACTGGTTATGAAAATTTCTATCAACCTTTCGTGAAAAAAATAAAACACCTGCCTGAAAATCCTTATTGGGATGGACAATTTCAGCTTGATGAGGATGGAGCGGATGTTCTTATTTTGGAAAGAGAGGTGAGGAATGACTGAGTGGGAAAAAATAATTTTAGGCGATTTTTACGGACGAGAAAATAAAATTTAAGTTTCATAATTACAGAAAGAATTTAAATCCAGACGCTCATATTTTTACAAGCAATAATTCAGAAGATGTAAGAAATCTTGCAGATGAATTGATGGTATTTCTTTATTCTTTTGATTTTAACTTAAACGGTGTTAATAATGACAAGAATAACTAAAAATACAATATAAGAGTTTATTAAACTATCGGAAGCTGTTTATTATGGAAAAAACTGGGTTTAACGGTATTGAATTAACAAAATCCACTAATGGACGGTGGAATACTGTTTTACCTTCGGAATTTGAATTAAACGGGGTGCTTGCCGATACTCGAATGAATTGCGCGGGAGCTTTGTTTCTGGCTTTGCGCGGCGAAAACTTTGACGCTCATGATTTCCTTGACGCCGCGGCGGCCGCGGGGGCGGCGGCTTTATGTATCGAAAAAACTTTTGCCGATAGAATCAAGACTGATTGGAATATTCCTGTTTTGTTGGTAGATAACACTTTGGCGGCGTATCAGTCTATCGCGAACTCCTACAAAAAACGCTTCAAAAATTTGCGCTCGGTGGCAATTACCGGGAGTATGGGAAAAACCAGCTGCAAAGAAATTATACGTTCTATTTTGATTGCCGCGGTCGGCAAAGACGCGGTTTACGCGACTGAAAATAATACTAACAATCAGGTTGGCGTGCCGCGGAATTTACTCAATGTGAACTCCAGACACCGTTTTTGTGTGCTGGAAATGGGGACAAATCATTTTGGCGAGATAGAACCCTTAAGCCGGACTCTTGAGCCGGATATCGCTCTGGTAAACTCAATCGCTCCATGTCATTTGGAAGCTTTTGGAGATTTGCGCGGCGTGGCGCGGGAAAAAAGCAAAATATTTGCCGGGTTGAAGACGGATGGAATCGCGGTTATTCCAGAGGATTGTCCTGAAATTGATTATTTACTGAAGCAAACTGAAAAATTTAAAACTATGCGTTTCGGCACGGATGTCAAAGTTATTTATCACGGAGGTAATCTCCACGGCAGCAATATCGAATTAGTGATCAAAGATGAAAAAATAAAGCTTGACTGGTCATTGAGCGGAGCGCACCAAGCCTCAAACGCGGCGGCGGCGGCAACTGTAGCTGTGAGCCTGGGGATTGATCCTGCCGCGATTGCACAGGGCTTGCGGAATTGTGTTTTGCCGGGAATGCGCATGAAGGTCGCTCGTGTAAATGATATTGACTGGATAAACGATGCTTATAACGCCAGCCCGGAAAGTGTGGCGGCGGCTTTGCGCTGGTTGAAAGAATTTGTCAAATCGGAAAATTTAGTATTAGTGCTGGGTGATATGCTGGAACTCGGAGAAGCTTCAAATAGTCAACATCAAAAAGTTTTAGGTCAGGCTTTTGATTTGTTTCCTGAAGCGTCTTTTGTTTTAGTAGGCGGTGAGCTTGAGAAAGCAGGACGTATACTGAATATTCCAAATAGATATTTTTGCAGAAACTCGGAAGAGGCAAAAAAACTTCTAAATCCACTCCTGAAAGCTGGAAAAACTATATTTTTGAAGGGTTCCAGGGGAATGAAATTGGAGAAACTGTGGCCGGATGAAAACAATTAATGACTATGTAAGACATTTATCTGCAATACTTTGCGGCGAGATAATTCCTTGTGCCGGGATTGTCCGTCATGTAACATGCGATTCACGGCAGGTTAAGCCGGGGACGCTTTTCTGCGCGATAGCCGGAAGCGTCAGTAATGGACATGATTACATAAAATCCGCCGTCACGAACGGAGCAACAGGGATTATTTACAGTCAGGATCTGGAAGAATACGCTTCGGATGTTTCCTACCTGAAAGTAAAACAGCAATATCTGGCTTACGCGATGGCATGTGAATTATTTTTTGACTGTCCCGCCAAAGAATTCAGACTGCATGGAATAACCGGGACTAACGGCAAAACTACAACTGCTTTTCTGCTGGAGCATATTTTAAGGAAAAGCAATTTCAGGACCGGTTTGATTACTACAGTTGAATGCCGTGACGGCGAGGATGTTGCGCCATCTCTTCATACTACGCCTGAAGCCTGGGATCTGCAGAATTTATTTCGAAGGATCGCGGATAATAATTGTCATGACGCGGTAATGGAAGTATCAAGTCATGGATTAGATCAATTCCGGCCGGGAAGCGCGAAGTTCCATACTGCGGTTTTTACGAATTTAACCGGGGATCACCTTGATTATCATGAAAACATGGAAAAATATTTTGCGGCTAAAAAACATTTGTTTTCGCATTATCCGGCTAAGAACGGAAGTGCTGTAATCAATATTGATGATGAATACGGCAGAATTCTTGCTGCTGAATTGAATCAGGAACATGTTATTGGTTACGGACAGGGCAAAGACGCGAATTGTCGAATTATAAATTTAATTACACGGACTTCCGGTACTGATTTTGAATTGGAATTTGAAGACAGTACTTTTAAAATAACTTCTCCATTGATCGGTGAATACAACGCTTATAATGCTTGCGCCGCTTTTTGCGCGGCGGTATCTTCTGGAATTAAAGGACAAGCTGCCGCTGCCGCTTTGAGTGAAAATATACGAATACCCGGCAGGCTTGAACGTTTTTGCGATGCGCGCGGCGTCAGTTATTTTGTTGATTACGCGCATAGCG
>DAOWBJ010000299.1 GCA_030634125.1 Victivallales bacterium | reverse complement strand
TCTGTCGTAAGTTTGTCGCAAGTTTATATTTCCTCTTTTATGTGATAGATAAGATTATTAGTTGCTCCGGTAACAGATATTATTCCCTTTTCGATTAATGCTTTTATATCGCGTTGCAATGTTCTTCTGTTTGCCTCGGGACACAGCACTTCCATGCTTTGGATATCAATTTTAACATTTTCGAGTAGATATTGCAGGATATTTTCCTGTCGCTGATTGAGCTTATATTCTCTGGCAAACAGATCTGCTTTAATAACATGCTGTCCACGTTGTTTGGTTTCTTCAAGCTGAACCGCCAGACCATTGGTAAAATATTCCAGCCACGAACTAAAATCCATATTCTGCTCACGTACCGATTGTATTGCCCAGTAAAATTCTGGCCGATTGCGGTCATAGTATTCGCTGATACTGAATAGCCGCTTGAAATCATAACCGCTTCGATAAAGACAAAGCGTTGAAAGTAAGCGGCTGCTCCGTCCATTGCCATCAACAAAAGGATGTATATGAACCAATTGGAATTGCGCGATACCAGCGATTAAAACCGGATGCACATCACTTTCTGTGTTAAGGTATTCGCACAAACGCGCCATCAAAGCAGGAACTTCAGGAGCGAGAGGAGGCGTATAAATGATTTCCCCGGTTTTACCGTTGACAACGTAGTTTTGTCCAGAACGATATTGTCCCGGCTGCCCTTGCTCGCCTCGAACACCGTCAACCAGTTTGCGATGAATCTCGCAAATCAAAGCTTCACTGACTGCTGAGTCTTTGGAAAGATATTGACTGACAAACTCAAAAGCATCTCGATAGTTTAGCAGTTCCCGTTTGTCATCAGGATTAGCAGATAAAACATCTTTGCCATTCCATATTTGTTCGGCTTGTTCTAATGATAGCTGTGTCCCCTCGATGTGTGTCGTATGGTGCGCCTCCAGCAACAAAGCTTGACTGCTCATCCGCGCAAGCCAGGCATCCGAAAGTTTAGCTGCCTCCAAAAACCCCCGGGCTCGTTCAATGCTGGTCAGAGCATTAGCAATTTTATTTGTAATCGTAAATTTTGGTTTGAATAATTTCACTTTATCATCTCCCTGAGTTCTTCCATTTGTAGCGCACACCCTAAACCACCAAGCATACTTAAAATATAGTAAGAATGTCATAAAAGCAAATAGGAATAGACCAATATGATTCAATATCCCCAAAAATATTTTTTACAGTGATGGTTCATTACGTTCACACCCAAAAATATGAATTTGATAAGCTCATTTTTAGAAAAAACACAATTTTCTCTGCATTTAGTATTGCATTGATGTATATTTAGAGTATATTTAAAATAGTTCAACCTGACAACAACTAATCTTTTAACAGGAGAGTACAATGAAAAATGACACAAAAATGCAGGTAATGGATTTTATCGGATTTCTGGAAACTTCCGGCAAACTCAATATGCAGGAACACAAACGTCTTCGGGAAGCCTTGGAGCCAAATATTCCCGAGAATAAATCCCCAACACTTCCCAACCGACCTTTAACCCGCAACGAAGTCGCCGATTTTTTAAAGGCCAGCACCAGAACTGTTGATCGTATGTGTGAAGACGGCAAGTTAAAGTATTGGAAACTCGGTCCCCGTTACATACGATTCAACCTAGCGTGAGTTTACTAGGCAAACGGTATATTTTGCAGTTTTAATATCTATAACGACTTGCTTGTTAGATTGTTATAGATATTTTTTTGTGCGAAAAAATGTATACACTAACTTTTAAGACTGAAAATTAAATGAAAAATAATGATTTAAGTACTTGTAATTAAAATTAGTTATGCAATATTTATAACAACAATAAAAACGGCAAGTATACACTAACTAACCTGAAAAAGGATAAATAATGGCATCAATTCAACCAAAAACAGTAAAGGGTAAGAAGTATTGGCAAATCGTCAGTTCTCAAAGAGTAAACGGAAAGCCGCGTCCTATAGTTCTTGAGCATCTTGGAACTGCCGATAGTTTATTGAAAAAATTAAAAAAAAGAAATGGAAGTTTTTCAATAAAGTCTTATTCTCATGGCTTAATAGCTTCATTGTTAAGTATATCTAAAAAGCTTGACATAGTATCAATAATCAACGAACACACAAAATCTCAGCGAAAATATTTTCCCGATAAACTTATACGAAATGATTTAACTATTGGAGCAACTATTTTGTTTGCCGCTATAGGGCGTATTTGCGAACCATCAAGCAAGCGAGGATGGTTTAATTGGGCAAAGAAAACCTCCTTGCCCATTTTATTAAAAATAAATGTTTCTAAAATTGATTCTCCGCATTTCTGGGATATGATGGATTGTATTCCTGAAGATAAAATAAGTAAAATTGAGCTTAATATTCTAAAGAAAATAAAAAATGTATATAACATTAAAACTGATACATTATTTTATGATACAACAAATTTCTATACATATATAGCTACTACAAATAATAAATGCACTATCGCGAAAAGAGGTAAAAACAAACAGAAAAGATCTGACTTAAGGCAATTCGGATTAGCAATGACTGTATCAAAAGATGATTACATTCCAATTTTTCATGATATTTATGAAGGAAATCAAAATGACTCGCCTGTCTTTAAAGAAAATGTAATAAGACTATTAGAGAGATTAAAGGAATTAGGTATGGATAAAAATCAGCATACCCTCGTTTTTGACAGAGGATGCAATTCAAAGAAAAATCTCGAATATATCGAAGATCAAAAACTTTTTTATGTTGGCGCGTTAAGCCCTTGTTATCATACAGATTTAGTTAATGACGCGGATGGCAATTACGAGAAAATTACAGTCAATGATGAAGATTTATTTATCTACAGAGATAAAAGAATGATTTGGAATAAAGAAAGGACCG
>DAOWBJ010000048.1 GCA_030634125.1 Victivallales bacterium | reverse complement strand
ACCAAAATATCGGAGCCCCGCCTGAATTACTCGTTGCCAAAGGTGATGAAGTGAAAAAGACACAACCTATCGCTGAAGCCGTCGGCTTGGTTTCCGCGCCCCTGCATTCCCCGACGAGCGGAAAAATCTCAAAAATAGATAATATCCCCGGTCCTATGGGTGTTCCGGTTCAAGCTGTTGTCATTAGCGCTGACGGCGAAGACCGGTGGGGCGAATTAATGCTGCCTATGGACTGGAAAACTGCTGAGCCGCAGGCGATTAAAGACCGTGTTCGTGATGCCGGAGTTGTCGGTATGGGCGGCGCGGCTTTCCCTACTCATGTGAAACTTTCACCACCGCCGGAGAAAAAAATCGATTGTCTGATTTTGAACGGCGCTGAGTGTGAACCATATTTGACCGCCGATCATCGCCTGATGATTGAATATCCTGAAAAAGTACTTGAGGGAGCCGCTATTCTTGGCAGAGCTCTCGGTGTAAGTGATATTTATATCGGTGTTGAAGTAAATAAAAAAGACGCGATTGATATACTCTTAGCAAAAGCCGCTGATTATGGTGTCAAAATTGTCGGTCTGCAGGTTAAATATCCTCAAGGTGCCGAAAAACACTTAATCAGCGCGATAACCGGACGCGAAGTTCCCACCGGAGGCTTGCCGATGGATGTGGGCTGCGTAGTGCAGAACGTCGGCAGCGCCGTCGCGGTAACGGATGCTGTTAGTGAGGGTAAGCCGTTGATTGACCGTATTACTACTGTTACCGGCGAGCCGGTCAAAAATCCAAGTAACTGGCGTTTGAAATTAGGTACGCCGGTTATTGAGGCGGTTAAATTTGCCGGCGGCGTGGTTTCTGAACCGGGAAAAGTTATTCTTGGCGGTCCGATGATGGGATTTACTCAAAAATCCCTGCAGGTAACCATTACTAAAAACACTTCCGGCATCCTGTTGATGAAAAAAGAGGACATTACTCAATATCAATCAGCAGCCTGTATCCGCTGCGGTAAATGTGTGGACGCTTGTCCTATGAATTTACAGCCGGGTTCTCTCAGCGCCGCGATTGAAAGTGAAAAATTTGATTTGGCGGAAAAAAATAACGTTATGGATTGTGTTGAATGCGGTTCATGCGCTTATGTTTGTCCATCACGTCGTCCATTGGTGCAGCATTTCCGCCGCGCTAAAGCTGAAATTCGCAAAATTACTAGAAAATAACATAAAGAGACATTTAATATGAGTGAAGAAGTAAAACAGGAAGTTCCAGTCGAGGTGGAAGCGGAAGCTAAGCCGAAAGCTGAAATGCTGCTTCCAAAAGGTGATGAACTGGTACTGAGTTCTTCGCCGCATATACATGCGGATGAAGACGTCCAGAAGATAATGGTCAAAGTAATAATCGCGTTGATGCCCGCTGTTTTCGCGGGTATGCTGCTTTTCGGGAACGCCGCGATTATGGTAATATTATATTGTATAGCCTTTTCAGTCGCGGCTGAAATAATCTGGTGTAAAATTGCCGGTAAACCAATTGATACGGTTAAAGATTTAAGCGCGGTTCTGACCGGTTTACTGCTGGCAATGAACTTGTCTGCAGGAGTACCGTGGTGGCTGTGTTTGATCGGCGCGTTTTTAGCTATCTGGCTGGGCAAACAAGTATTTGGCGGCCTGGGACATAATCCCTTCAATCCGGCACTGGTCGCCAGGGTCGCCTTGTTGATCGCGCTGCCTAAATACATGACCAGTTGGATACCAACTAAATTTATGAATGGTGAAATCAGTTCTTATGCTCAGAGATTTTTTACTCCCGAAGCATGGGGCAGTGTTCTGAACGAACAGCTTGACGGCATTACCTGCGCGACTCCGCTGGGTGTCGTATCCACTACTGAAAAAGTGCTTCAAAACGCACAGGGCGTATTCGCTAATGTCGCCAACCCCGAAGCTTATCAACAGTATTTCTTAGGAAATATGGGCGGCTGTCTGGGGGAAACTTCAGCCCTGGCTTTATTGCTCGGCGGAATTATCCTGATACTTTTTAAATTAATAAAATGGCAGGTTCCGGTATTTTATATCGCTACTGTCGCGATATTTACCGCAATAATCAACTACTTCCTCCCGGGCGTTACTCCGCCAGCATTGTTCCATATACTTACCGGCGGTTTGTTGTTGGGAGCTATATTTATGGCTACTGATATGGTAACTTCGCCGATGACTAAAAAAGGCGCGGTGATTTTCGGAACAGGCTGTGGAGTTATTACCTGCGTTATCCGTATTTGGGGTAACTACCCTGAAGGCGTAAGTTTTGCTATCTTGTTTATGAATTCCTTAGTTCCTCTGATCGATAGATTCGCTAGTAAAAAACCATTCGGTTATAACATCCGGGACGACAAAGAAGGAGCAAAAGCATGAAGAAGCTGAAAGAAACTGAAAATATTTTTGTGCTGGGAATATTCCTCGGAGTATGTGCTGCGATAGCCGCGCTGGTTTTGGCATATTTCGCCGACCTGACGCGTGAGCCGATCAAAAAAATGAAAATGCAGGCAGTAAATAACGCTTTGAAAGAAGTCCTGCCGGCATTTGATAACTCTCCCGGAAATAATACTTTCAAGAAAGACGGCGTTACTTTTTACGGCGCCAGGAAAGACGGCAAACTTATCGCGGTCGCGGCTTCCGGCGATACGATGAAAGGCTACAGCGGCAAAATCGTCGCGATGGCAGGCTTGAAGCTTGACGGGAAAATCCGCACAATAGCGCTTGTTGACGGCAAAAAACTTTCAGCGGTATTGATTACTGAGCAGAAGGAAACGCCGGGGCTGGGAACAGTTGTCTGCGAACGCAAACGTCAAAAAACTATTGTCAGTATATTTGAAGAACCGGGTAAAGACGCGGCTCTGCCGGCTGGAAACAAGATTCTTGACCAGTTCGCCGACAAAAGCGCGGGCAAGACTCCGTGGCAGGTTACTAAAGCCGGTGGTAAATTTGATTATATGACCGGAGCGACTATCTCCAGCAAAGCAGTTACCGGTGTTGTTTATAAAATCGCACGCACTTTTGTTGTGAATCGCCAGGAAATAATTAAAGAGCTTTCAAAAGCCAAAAAATAAGGGATAGCAATCATGAGTTTAATTAAAGATTTTACCAGGGGTATCTGGAAAGAAAATCCGGTGCTGGTGATGCTTCTCGGAATGTGCCCGACGCTGGCGGTTACGACCAACGCCGAAAACGGTTTAAGCATGGGAGTTGCTACGACCTTCGTGTTGCTCGGTTGTAATATAGTTATTTCATTAGTGCGCAATATCGTGCCTAAAAAAATCCGTATCCCGGTGTACATCGTAGTCATCGCGACTTTTGTAACGGTTGTGGAATTATTGATGAGTGCTTACGCGCCTCCGGCGATAAATAAATCTCTGGGAATATTCATCCCGCTGATCGTGGTTAACTGTATCGTGCTTGGCCGCGCCGAAGCTTTTGCTTCTAAAACCGGTGTTTTTCGTTCGATCATGGACGCTTTAGGTATGGGGCTTGGTTTTTCATTAGCTCTGGCCGCGCTTGGCGGAACACGTGAGTTTTTAGCGACAGGTTCGCTTTTTCAGATAAAAATAATTATTCCATGGACAGTTGATTTCATGTTATGGACAGGTGCTCCGGGAGCGTTTATTATTCTGGGTTGTTTCCTGGCAGGCATGAACAAGCTGAACATGCGCAAAGCAGTCAAGAGCGGTAAAGTATATATCCCGCCGCAAGGCTTAGGCTGCAGCCATTGCCGTTTATGCGACATCGGCGTCAACGAAGAATAATAATTTATTAACAGGTTGTATGCTGTAAAAAGTGTGATATTTTACTCTTTCAATAATTTTATTTAACAAACTGAAAACAAAGGTAAGAATAAAATATGAATAAGACAATTTTGTGTATTGGAGCGGGATACGTTGGCGGACCGACTATGGCGGTGATCGCGGATAATTGCCCGGATTACAAAGTTATAGTCGTTGATGTTAACGCTGAACGCATCGCCGCGTGGCAGTCTGATACTTTACCTATTTATGAACCCGGACTCAAAGAAGTTGTTGAACGCGCCCGGGGCAGAAACTTGTTTTTTTCCACCGACGTTGTTGCTGGAATTAAAGAAGCTGACATAATTTTTGTAAGTGTTAATACTCCCACTAAAACCTTTGGCGCCGGCGCGGGCAAAGCCGCTAATCTGCAGTATTGGGAAAAAACCGCTCGAGATATTATTGAGCACGCTGAAAGCGATAAAATTGTTATTGAAAAAAGCACTTTACCGGTTCGTACCGCCGAAGCGATGCACCGCATTTTGCAATCCAATACCAAAAACCTTAATTTTGATATAATCTCCAATCCTGAATTTATGGCGGAAGGAACCGCTATTGACGACCTGCAAAGTCCGGGTCGCGTCCTGATTGGAGCTATGGAAGATGCTTCAGGGCAAAAAGCTTTGGAGGCTGTCGCTGACATTTATAGAAACTGGGTGCCGGAAGAAAAAATCAAGAAAACCAATGTCTGGAGCAGTGAACTGACTAAATTAGTCTCGAACGCCATGCTGGCGCAGCGGATTTCATCTGTCAACAGTATTTCCGCGCTCTGTGAAAAAACTGACGCTAATATTCTTGAGGTCTCAGAAGCCATGGGAATGGATCCCCGGATAGGTCCCCGTTTTCTCCAGGCCAGTATTGGATTTGGCGGTTCGTGTTTCAAAAAAGATATTCTGAATCTGGTATACCTCTGTGAATTCCATGGTTTACCGGAAGTCGCCGCTTATTGGGAACAAGTTGTTTTGATGAATGATTACCAGGAAAGACGCTTTGTTAAAAATATCACTTCATGCATGTTTAATACTGTAGCGGACAAAAAAATAGCTGTATTCGGTTTTGCTTTCAAAGCTGATACCGGCGATACCCGGGAATCTCCGGCTATTTACGTCAGCAAATTATTACTGGAGGAACACGCGATTCTGGCGATACATGATCCACAGGCTTTAGAATACGCAAAGCTTGATCTCGCTGATTGCGAAGGCGATATTTCATACGAATCAGATCCGTATAAAGCCGCCGAAGGCGCGCATGCTATAGCTGTTTTGACTGAATGGAAAGAATTCCGTGATCTGGATTTTAAAAGACTTTATGCTTCAATGGCGAAACCCGCTTTTATCTTTGACGGACGCAATCTTTTAGATCATCAAAAAGTATTTGAGATCGGATTCAATGTTTATCCTCTGGGACAAAAAGTTTTGTCGCATCTTTAGATTCCTGAAAAAAAAACAGAATCGGGTTCAGTAATTATCGCTGAACCCGATTTTTTTTGTGCTGGAATTTGACTTTATTCTTTAAGGGTATAGACTAATTGCTTTTTGCGGGTTATATTCATAATATCCACCCGGGATTATAAAGCATAATAAACTGAAAGACGGATTATATGAAATGTTACTAGGAGTTTTTGGCGATATACATGGCAATATTGAAGCTTTGACCTCAGTCTATGAGAGATTGATTAGTCTTGGCTGTCAACGTATTGTTTGCCTGGGCGATATTGTCGGATATGGCGCCTCTCCTGGAGAATGTATTGATTTTCTTAAAGACAAAGATATTAGCTGCATCAAAGGGAATCATGATTTTTTTGCTCTGGATCATGAGGAAAAGATAGACTGGGAAATGAGAGATCACACTAGACATGCTATAATCTGGACTCAAAATCAGCTTACAAAAGAACAGTTTGAGTGGCTTGAAAGTTTGCCGTTCAACATTAAAATAGCAGATGTTCAATTTGTTCATTCATCCATGGAAACTCTTGAAGGCGAATATTGGCCTTATATTCTGGACGCCAAAACAGCGCAATTTCATTTTTATCTTCAGGATTGTCAGGTAGCGTTTTGCGGACATATTCATATTCCTTTGCTTTTTGCCTGCTCCGAGAGCAACGGAATCAAAATGGAAATGTTGAAATCAGCAAACCTTGATCTGCAATCAGAGAACAAGTATTTAATAAGCCCCGGTGCCGCGGGGCAGCCGCGGGATCTTGACTGGCGCGCTTCCGCCGCAACCTACGATACTTTAAGCGGCAGAATTGAGCCGGTCAGGGCAGAATACGATGTTACGGCAAGCCAAAAGAAAATCATTACCGCCGGTTTATCGGAAGATTTAGCGGAACGGCTTTCAAACGGAACTTGATTGTGGTTTTATACCTTAGAATAGCTTCCGAGTATTTTGAAAAAGGAACATGATTTTTCAAGTTGCGCAAAAGCTTCCTGTATTATTTTATCATCGCGATGTCCGAGGACGTCGATAAAGAAACAATATTCCCAGTTGGCGTTTTTCATTGGACGGCTTTCCACTTTTGTCATGGTTATGCCCATATCCTTGAAGGGTTTTATACAGTCATAGAGTGCGCCTATTTTATCTTTTATCGCGAAACAGATAGATGTTTTATCATCGCCGGTGATTTGAGTTTTTTGTTCGCCGAGTATCAGAAAACGGGTTGTATTATTACTGAAATCCTCAACATTTTCCGCTAAGATATTCAATCCGAATAATTCTGCGGCGATTTTTCCCGCGAGCGCGGCGGAACCGTCTTCTTCGGCGGCCAGCGAGGCGGCTTTCGCGGTGCTGGCAGTTTCGATAATATCTACTCCTGATAAATTTTTCTGCAAATACTCACGGCATTGTCCGAAAACCTGAATATGGCTGTAAACACGTTTAATTTTATTAAACGGGTCGCGGCTCATCAAATAGTGATGCACAGGTAAATTCAGTTCCGCGCAAATGGATAAATTAGTGTTGACCAGTGTATCCAAAGTATGAGTTACCGCGCCTTCTGTTGAGTTTTCTACCGGCACACAGCCGTAATCGCTTCGTTTGGCCTCAATATCCTTGAATACTGCCGCTATGCTGTCTGCGGCGCAAAGTTCCACACTGTGACCAAATTTATTTAAGGCCGCCTGATGTGTAAAAGATCCGGCAGGTCCGAGGTAACTCACACGCAAAGAATTTTCCAGTTTGAGCGCGCCGGACATGATTTCCCGGTATACAGCACGCAGAATATCATCTGTCATCGGACCTTGATTGCTTTTGCATATTTTTTCCAGCAAGGCTTTTTCGCGTTCGGGAATATAAATCGGGCTGTTATTCTCTTTTTTCCATTGTCCTACTCTTTCGACTTCACGGTAGCGCAGATTAAGCAGTTCGACAATCTGCCGGTCAATTTCATCAATTTTATTTCTGATTTTATTTAAAGCCATTATACCACCTGATCTATAAGTTCTTACTAAACTAATATAAGATTGAGCTTTTGTCCAGTCCAGAAGCTTTAAGTTCTTGTATTTTTATCAACAATCTGCTATTTTAGCTCTATTACAATAAGGATTTTATTATTATGTCAAAAAAAGCAGTTGTATTATTGAGCGGCGGTCTTGATTCCGCTACTTGTCTAGCCATAGCCAAGTCAGAAGGTTTCGAGTGTTACGCCCTGAGTTTTGCTTATGGTCAGCGTAACAGCTGCGAGCTCAAAGCCTCCGGGGACGTCGCCGCGTCAATCGGTGTCGCGGATCATGTCGTAATAGATATTGATTTGCGTAAATGGGGCGGTTCTGCCCTGACTGATGATATTGATGTGCCGGACAGGGAGGATATAGAGGCTGAAAGCATCCCGGTAACTTATGTTCCGGCGCGTAATCTTATCTTTTTATCATTAGCCACCGGCTATGCGGAAGCACTTGGAGCCAGAGATATTTTCATCGGGGTAAATTCGGTGGATTTTTCAGGCTATCCGGATTGTCGGCCAAGATTTATCGAAACCTTTCAGAAATGCGCCGCGATCGGCACTAAAGCCGAAGATGAAGGCTGGAAATTTAATATTCATACGCCTTTGCAGGTTTTGAACAAAGCTCAAATAATAGAGAAGGGTGCAGCTCTGGGAGTGGATTACTCACTAACCAGAACCTGCTACAATCCTGACAAAAAAGGTTTAGCCTGCGGCAAGTGCGACAGTTGTTATTTACGCCGCGCCGGTTTCATCGAAGCCGGTGTCAAAGACCCCACCCCATACGCGTAAATTAATTGAAAATTGAAAATTAAAAATTGAAAATTATCTTTTAAAATATTTTATTTCCTGCTCACGCGCATCCCGTAAAGAAAAAAAAGTTCATTTTTTTTAATTTAAAGTGTTGATTTTTATTGACTTATGTATTATTATCACTATAGCGGGGTTGGAGGTCGGTTTTTTATTTCTATTGTAAATAATCGGGGCGTGTGATATATGAATGAATATGAATTGAGTTTAGACAATATCTTTTTTTTCGATGCGCAAATTGTTGGGAGTCACGGTAAGGAGTTTATTGCTTCAATTGTTTGGCTGCATAATTTTCAATGGAGTTCGTGGACAAGAGGGGTGGATGGCAACGAAGTCCTGATCAATCAGTGGAATAACTCAGACGCGATTGTTTCTTTTGATGAAGAAGAGATTGTTATGTCGCTTATGAAGTCACAATTTGGTCTGAAATATGATGCTTATATTAATCTTGTCGACTATTGCGATAATCACTTAACAAATATGGCTGATGAAGTTGGCATTGCTTATCCCGCGGAATTACTTGACTTTAAGAAATCAGATTCAACAAAATTGTGGATGGAGTTTATACAAGGCAATGATTCTGCTTTAAACTCAATGCTCTTTTTCGGTGCCTGGAATACAGATCTGATTTATCACATTTTCTTTCAAGTTTGCGGAGATACTGTTCCTCTTAGAGTCTTTATTCCATGGGCATTGGAAAAACAACCGACAAATTTGAAAGTTAAACGAAAAAAGGGCAAAGTGCAGGAAAAGGATTTGTATAACAAGCTCAAAAGATCCTATGATTTTTCAAGCCCGGGCGCGGCAATTGATGAGTAAATATATACTACACTGACCTGAATGCCCCCGCTGTAACGTATACTCCTTTCGCTTCGGAAAAATATTT
>DAOWBJ010000046.1 GCA_030634125.1 Victivallales bacterium | reverse complement strand
AGATACGCCTCTACGGCTTTCTTGATGGCGCCGGCATGGTTTATGCCGCATGACAGCGATTTGCAGATTCTGATAATAAATTTTTCAACCGGTTCCAGATAAAATCGTGTGTAGAAACTGATAATGCCGTATAATTCAGCTTCAGGCATGGTGTATTCTACGGCAATACGCTTTAGTTCATCCTCCGGTAGATACCCAAATTTTTCCTGTGTTTTGTACAATTCTTCGAGCAAGATTTTCACAATAACATCCTCCTTGAACCTGGATAGTTTTATCAAGTTTTGTCATAAACTTATTAAATTTGGAAAGAACAATGGCAAATAATGAAATTCACCCCTCAATACGGTTACTGATTATATCAAAATTCTGGACTAGTATAGACATAATATACATAACCATTCCTTATTATAGCATGGAATTCAAGTGGGTCAATAGTAATTTTGATAAAAAAATATTAATATTTTATGTTTTTTGAGAATTCGGTTAAAAAGCTGTTTGTTATTATCGTTTTTGCGAAATTGAGTTTGTAAAACTTATCAAATGCATTTATATTAAGGAAGAGCTTATGAGGTATGTATGTTATTAACGCGACAACGAAGGGGTTCATTTTTATGATGGTTTTGCTTGAAAAATATTCTGTATTTTTTATATTACCCGCACTGACCCTTTTGCTCTCATTAGTATTTACCAGGATGCTTATTCCTGTATTGTACAAGTTTAACGTGGTCGCTCCTTGTGGAGAAAGGCATATTCATAAAAAGGCTGTTCCAACCATGGGGGGAATAGCAATCGTGGGCGCGTTCTCTATTGTAATGTTTTTAAGCTATTTTTCCCCCTGGAAGTCGTATTTTGGAACAGAATTGCTTGAAGTTAAATTTCTTAAGTTATTCATTCCCCTGATAATATTAATCCCCTGCTGCATAATTGATGATAAATTCGGCATCCGGGTGAGATACAAGCTTCTTCTTCAAATTTTGACGGCGATACTTTCCTGGTACTGCGGCGCAAGAATTAACAATATTTTAGGATATAACATACCTGAATATATAAGTTTAGTACTTACAATTTTGTGGACAGTGAGCTTTATTAACGCGTTCAATCTTATTGACGGCTTAGATGGATTAGCGGCCGGAATAAGCGTTGTTTCGGCTATATGTCTAAGTATGGTATTTTTTTTGAACGGCATTTTCCTGTATCCCCTTGTTTTACTTTGTCTTGCTGCCAGTTGTTTAGGTTTTTTAAGGTATAATTTTTATCCCGCTAAAATATTTATGGGAGATACCGGCAGTATGTTTCTTGGTTACATGTTTGCGACAGTCGCGCTTTTATCATCCAGTAAAAGTGCTTCTTTTTCCGCAATAGCCATACCTGTTCTCGCATGTGGTATTCCTTTAATAGATACATTTCTGGCTGTCTGGCGGCGAATTACATTTAAATTACTTGAAAAAGGAAATAAAAAACGCGGGATCACGATTCCGGATAAAGAACATTTGCATCATCGTTTTTTGGCACAAAACAAGAGTCAACGCAAAACCGCTATTTTGTTTTACAGGATGGCTCTTGCTATGGGAAGCGTTTGTGTGATTATTGCTGTTCTTAAGAACAGTATTCCAGGTATTACCCTGATTTTATTATTATTAACTTTTTCTGTTATTATTCAAAAGTTTGCAGTAATTGAAATCTGGAATTCCACGAGATTGATTTTTGGCGGTTTTAGTAAACCAAGTAAAAGCGTATTGTTGAACATGCTTCATCCACTATGGGATTTGTGTGTCGTGTCGTTTGCTGTAGTTATAGCAGCTTGTGTTTTAGACGCGAAAATAGTGCTTTCTGGAGATATTATATTACTTCACATTGTCATCATTATGTCCTTCTTGTTTTTGTCAAAAAACTATAAAGTATTCTGGTTTCGGGCAGGTATTGTGGATTACATGTGTTTAGGTAAAACGATAAGCCTTGGTAGTTTTATAGCTTTTGTGTTAAATTATATCTACATAAAGCATTGTTATGATAAAAACGTAGAGTTAATGACAATATTAAACCATTGTTTTATTACATATATATTTATATGTGCGGGCATATTAGGGGAGCGATTTTGGCTCCGCTGGCTGCAGGCTGCTCTAATAAAATATTTTTATGAATCACGCTTGAATGAGAATAGTATCCCCGTGTTGATTTTTGGCGGCGGGCTTAATGCTTGTATACTTATGCGAAGTCAGAATAGTTATATACGCGAAGACTCATTTAAGGTTGAGGGAATAATAGATGATAACCCCGCTTTGAAGGGCTTGTATGTTTATGGTTATAAAGTGTTGGGAAGTGTTCATTATCTGGATGACATTTACAAACAGAAACCGTTTAAAAAAGTTATAATAACTACAGTTGATATTAAAAAAGAATCCAGGAAAATACTAGTGGATTTCTGCAAGTCTCATGACATCGAGATTTTGTATTTCAGCGTCAGGGTTTCTTCTTCCGATAATTCTATTTCGTAATAAACGCGATTAATTTTCGAGGCACGAATTCGGGCAGGAATGAGCAGAGTTTTTTCTTTTCAGCACGAGTAACGTAAACTAACCAGCCTGCTGTCAGATAAATTATTCCAGTTGTTGCCGCGGTTACTGATAATGCCCAAAAGGTCCATTTATACATCGGGACAGCATGGGTTGCGAAAATAATCAGCGAGGTTATCGGCGCGGCAACTAAAATTACCGGCAGATATACTTTCAGCAGATACGGAACAGGAGAGCTGCCGCTATGCTTAGCTGCTAGAGGGAAAATTATCATTACGCTGATTATGACATTGGGAATAAGGGTGCCGCACGCAACCCCGATGACGCCAATTAATTTTATAAATATTATACTCAAAACTATATTGGAAACGGCTTCGGCAATCGCTATTTTTGACAATAAACGATGGTAACCGGTCATTAATAGAAAATGCTTGGCGGTATCCCGGAAAACTATTAGTATATACATTGAGCTTATAAGAATATAGGCAAGCATAATTGTGGTTCCATCCTCAATCTTCAACCACCTGTAAAGGATAGGACGGACTAAGGGAATAGATACTGCAAAAACTCCGGTACAGATAAAAACTGTTATTCGCGTACTGTCAAACATCGTCTGTTGAAGTTTTTCTTTATCTCCTGATTTATGCAGGATCGCGGCTATGGGAGCTAGGTTTGTCTGGAATTGTGTTGACTCGATGCTGATCATTTGTGGTATTTTGGTCGCGATCTGGTAAATGGCTACACTGGTCATTCCAACCATAACCCCCAGAAGCACCCGGTCAGTTTGAAATATTATTAAATCACATATAGTCAGCAGATAGGTGTAGAAGCTGAAGTCGGCAATATACTTAAGAGTGCTCAATTTGATGTAGCTAAAACGGATTTTCAGACCGGGCATAAGGCGAAAAGCCATTATCGCCATGACAACGTTACTTAGCAAATTAATCGAAGTGGTAAATATAATTAATGTCATAAGTGAGTATTCAGCGTGAAAAATATACCAGACTCCAACAACTTCAATTAATTTATTAGCGACTATAACATAATTTCGTAAATAAGTGCGCTGCATAGCAAGTAGTATTGTCGGAAAAACTCCGGTCGGAAAAACTAAAGCTATGCCGAGTGTGAACAGCATGAAAACCTTACGGTAATATGCTATGTTTATAGTATAACCTCCATCATGCAGCGTGAATATTTTATCTAGATAAATGGACATTCCGAAGCCAATAGAAATTATCACAAGAGCTATAATGCAATAGCCGAAAATGATTGTGGAAAGAATGCTGTTGAATTTTTTCATATTACCCGAAAAACTTGCTTCCGCGCAGTATTTTTCGACAGCTTTCCCAAAGCCGAGATCCAGTAACAGGGAATATATGAATACAGACCAGAGCAAAGACCAGAAACCGTAAAATTCTCTGCCTAATCCATTTACCAGAAAGTAAGTAAGAAATATTGAGCTGACCAGCTTGACTGCCGTTGACAGGTAATTACTGACAGTATTTTTTACTAACAGTTTACCAAATTTAAAGTCTTCAGCAGCAGCTTTGCTCATTTGCGTTTAATTCCACGTTTGATTTTTGTCCGGATTGATATTCGACGTCGCAAACCAAATTTATGAATGAAAACCTGTTCCCATTGATCCGCGAAATTTAAACTTTTCCCGCTTGAATTAATTATGTTTTGTACAAGTTTTATGAAAATCTGCCGGTGTTCATACATGTTTTTTAAATATGCCTGACGTATCTCTAACGGGGCAGGGGAGTGTGCAATTAATTTGTATACCCCTTCGGCAACCGACTCAGGAGTGTCTTCCACATAGCAAAATGCTTCTTCAGGAAAAAGTGCTTCGCGTCCGCCCATATTTCGAGTAGTTACCGAGGGAATACCGCAAAGCATATACTCGGCACTGACAAACATCGCGCCTTCTTCGGCGGAAAGACATAGTCCCACTCGCGCCGCGTTAATTTCACGGTAAATTTTATTTGAAGCAACATTGCAGGTCCATTTCGCCTGCGGCGCGGCTGTCATGATTTTATTGAAATAATCAGTTTCGAGCGGGCTTGTCCATCCTATAAAACGCAAGCTCTTGATATTTTGTGCCAGTTCTTGACGTTTAAAAGGAGTAACACGGGCTATGTAAATCGCGTCGTAAAGTTTCTTTTCGCCGGGAATAACAGGATAAAGTTTTTCGTCAATAAAAGCGTTTTGATGACAAAATACAGCATTCAAGCCTTTACTCTTGATTACTTCTTCTTCGTGAGGAGAATTGCACAGAAAAGTAAAATGCAGCCCAGTACGTTTTTGTTCCAGTTCAGCAAGAACGTCGACTAATTCCTGAGCTCGTTCAGGAGTTTCGCGGTGCCAGCCGATTTGAATAAGAATATACACATGTTTGTATTCGCTGAGGCTGACCAGGAAATCGTCTTGAGTAATGACAAAATCATGCCAATAAGTGATGATAATTAAAGGTTCGTGACTGATTACATAACAAGGGAGGTATGAAAAGACCCGGTTTAACACGGATATTGCAAGATTTTTAAGCATTCATAATCTCCATTATATTATTTTAACTGCGACTGTATAAAGTAGCATCTTTTTGGAAAAATGGAAATTATATTTATTTTATATGTTCAAGCATTAAATTAAAATAATCGCCCACCCATTCGGGGGGCGTTGAAACAGCTTTGTTAGATAAATAACAAGCATAAGAATCTTTATCTTCAGGACTGTAACCATGCATGCCGGGCAGTGCACACAAGCCCATATCGCAGGGAGCTGTTTGAACGCCCGGTTCGAGGAGTAAAATCTCTTCACCGAACATATTATCTTCAAAATCAATACCATATTCCTCTTTTTCTTCCTGAGTTAAAAGTTTGGCGTTCGGCTGTGTATTAAGAACTCTCATTATTTGTTCACGGGCAGGGGAATTTAAAAACCAGAAACGCGCCATGGTTGAATCAAATACCGCCGCGTAATCTTCGCCGAACTTTAAACCGAGCTTGTCAATTTGCGCTTTTAAATCCAATGTACCGCGCAAAGGCGTCATGCCGTGATCCGAAATAACCGCCAAGGTGAAATCTTCATAATTATCATTGCCGATTTGCAGTAATTCTTCTATGCTTTGTTCATATTTTTTTGCTTCCTTTGCGATTGCCCCGGCATCCTTAATGTTATCGTGGAGAAAACCATCAAAATCAGCTGTATATAGAAAACCGAACTCAATAGTTTTTTCTTTCACTGCTCTTTTCATTTGTTCAATATTAAAGGCTTGTGGTTTGCGCCAGTCGGAAATAAGATACTTTTTGTTATTCTCATTCAAAACATCGCACAAATTTTTCACCGGAGCTAAACCGTTTTCTGCAAAAATATCTGTTTTTTCGCAGTAATCGAAGAAAGGCAGACGCTCATAGGGCATGTTGTAAAGTTCGAAATAACCAGTGAAACCATAGATTTTTTTAATTATTTTTGACAGAATATGGCGGACGCGCCAGCGGTTAAATATTTTGCCCGGGAGATACTGCAGCAGTAAATACTTGAAGATTTTAAATGGAGATTTAACAGGATCATAGTAATAAAAGCTGAAATGTTTATGTTCCACAGGCTTTTTGCCGCTAAGTATTGTAGGAATCGCGGTTGAAGAATAACCGAACTGCATTTTTACCGGATAGCGGAACGGTAAACTTTGGGCACAAAAATCATGTTTTTTAATAATCTCCCAGCCGAGAGCATCAATAAACATAAAAACAGTCAGGTGTTTTTTCATGATTTTTTGAAAATTACTTGGTTATACCAGGCATTGTCGGCTTGGTAAATGGCGGGTTAACCGGTGGTTTTCGAACAAGGGGTACGGCGGGTGTTGTATTGTCAAGCTTCTTTCGCGGGACTACCGGCTCGGAAAGAGTTGTTGTTGCTGTCTTGTCGTTTTTAAGCGTATTAGTTTTGACTGGAGCCGGAATAGTAGTCTTTGCCGGTGCTGCCTTTTTCACAGGCGCGGCATCTTTCAGGGCTTTATCCTCCGCTGATTTGATATTTTTTAGAAGGTCAGAAATCTTTACTGGTTTTTTAGCGGCTTCTGTTGGAGCAGTTTTTACCGGTTCAACAGTTTTTGTGGTCTTAGTCTCTTTTTTGGGAACGGTTTTTTTGGGTTTGACAGTTTTTTTGTTTTTACCGTTGATTTCCCCACGCTTCATTTTTGCGATGATCTCTCTTTCATTTTTTTTACCGTAGAGTTTTAAATTTTTAGCTTCAGCTTCAGCTTTTACGCGTTTTAGTTTAAGTCGGGAGAACTGTTCTTTTCGCATGCGTTGTGACGGGGGTCTTCTTCCTGCTTCCGCGAGATACGCTGCCAGAGTGTAGTTGGTATAAATAATAGCATATTGCAATGCTGTCCGTCCACTGATATCAACAGCATTAAGGTCAGCGCCATATTCGACAAGCAGTGTGGCGGTAATGCCTGAATTACGCAACGCGCTCCACATCAAGGGAGTGCGGTTGGCGCTGTCTGCCAGATTAACATTTGCCCCGGCGCGAATTAATACTTTTGCCATTCGCCAGTTGTAATGATAAATTGCATAAATTAACGGTGTCCATTCATCTTTTTTATCCTGATAATTGAGCGGCGCGCCGTTTTCCATCAATCTATAGGCGGCGGAATTAGCACCATGCGCAATTGCTTCAACCAGATTTTGTCCCATGCGATAGGGATCATCCGAGCTGTGGTTAAATTCAGTACCTGGCGGGGGAGGGGTAGAGCAGGAATTTAAAAAAAATACAACGACAGTACAGAGTAAGGTTAATAATATTTTTTTCATTTTTTCATCCATTAATTTCAAATGTTATAATTACCTTTAACGTATAACATACTGCCAAAATAACTATTTTCCAAATAAACATATTGATTGAACTAAAAAAAAACGGCGAAAACTAATGTTTTCGCCGTTTTGATATGTTTGTTTTTTGTATTCTATTGTTCTACTGGAATTAGTGCGCCATCTTTGGCGCGCATGCCGATTTTTTTGTGCCAGTAGGCGACAATCGGGCTGGCTACGAATATTGAAGAATATGTACCGATGATTACACCAAGCAGCATAACCAGTACGAAATCGTTGATCGCGATACCGCCGAAGAAGAATAATATTATCAGCACCAGCAAAGTAGTTAATGAAGTCAAAATTGTTCGGCTTAAAGTTTTGTTGATACTCATATTGATAACTTTCTTGTAATGCATGTCAGGATTGAGGCTCAAGCCTTCACGGATACGGTCAAATACCACAATCGTATCATTCAATGAATAACCGATGATAGTCAACAGGGCCGCTACTACCGGCAATGACACTTCGTTGCCGCAAAGGACAAAAATTCCTGTGGCGATAATCACATCATGCATCAAGGCGATGATTGAAGCAATCGCGTAAGCGAATTCAAATCGAATTGAGATATACAGGATAATTCCTAAAAACGCCAGTACAATGGCGTATATAGCGGATTTACTGAATTCCCAGCCGACCAGTCCACCGAGAGATGATTCATGACCACCCCCGAACTTAGCCTCTTTGAACTTGCCGTTCAACAATGTGCCAATTTTTTCTTTCGGACTGATGATTGTATCATCATTATCTTCAATGGCGACGTTCTTGCGAATCAGAATTTCAAGTTTTTTGTTGTCAGCCTGTGCGCCGAGACTGGTCTTATATGTAACCTTAGCGTCATAGCCCTGTTGTTTGAGAGTATCGCGGATTTCCTGAATAGGAACTCGTTTCTGGTAGCTGAAAGTAAACTGCGTACCGCCGGTAAAGTCGATTCCAAGCATATTACCGCCTTTAGTGAGGCAGAATACAAGTGAAAAAACAATCAAGACTACGGAAATTACAAATGCTATTTTACGTTTTCCCAGAAAATCAAAATTAGGTTTTTTAAGCCATGAACACATAGTCATGGTTTTGAATTTGAAGAAGCGTTCAAAATAATCAAAAATCAAACGTGTCAGGAATAAGGCGGTAAATACACTGGTGAAGATACCAATACTTAAAGTTACCGCAAAACCTTTAACCGGACCTGTTCCGACTTGCATCAGGATTAAAGCCGTAAACAAAGTAGTCAGATTAGCGTCAATAATAGTAACGAAAGCATGCTGGTAACCTTGCGCGATTGCTGTGGACAGGTTTTTGCCTTTGTTGAGCTCTTCGCGTATACGTTCGAAAATAAGTACGTTAGCGTCAACCGCCATACCCATAGTCAAAATAATACCGGCGATACCGGGAAGCGTAAGAGTCGCGTCGAACGCGGCGAGCGCGCCCAGCACCAATATCACGTTTACCCCCAGCGCGAAGATCGCGACCAGGCCGGCGCGTAAATAATAAATGGAGATAAACAGAACAACAACGATAAGTGCCATAATACCAGCCCGGATACCGTTTAGAACGTTGGCTTTACCGAGAGTCGGGTCAGTATTAAAAATACCTTCAACTTTGATTTCAAACGGTAAACTACCGCTAACCAGCGCGTCTGAAATAGCTTTTCATTCCTCCTGGGAGAATTGACCGCTTATTTCGGCTGATCCGCCAGTGATGGCACTGTT
>DAOWBJ010000279.1 GCA_030634125.1 Victivallales bacterium | reverse complement strand
TTCCGAAAGAAACCCACTTTTACCGTACCACAAATTTATCTTTTTTCACGATTTAAATCTTGTCATCATTGGAGTTTTATACTGAGGACTCCATGCTGCCAAGATTAATCGTGAAAAGTAACAATAACAATGTACAAGGAGGTGAAAAGTCGAAAATCAGTACTTACCGGTCATCTTGCTCGAAAAAAACAGAAAATGACTCCCGAAACCGTTTCATAATTCTAAAAAAGCTTGAATCTAATTTCAAAATAAAAGGAGACTGTAAAATGAAAAGCAACCAAAAACAAAAAAGTCGTAACTCGTTGAGTTTTACACTCATAGAGCTCCTCGTCGTGATCGCTATTATAGCAATTCTTGCTTCAATGTTGTTGCCAGCACTGAACCAGGCTAGAGAAAAAGCCAAGCGAATTTCCTGTGCTAGCCAGCTCAAACAATGGGGTCTAACGCTACATCAGTATACTGGTGATTATGATGGTTATTTTCCAAGTAAAGATTATTATTATACTGGAAAGTATCCAGCTTATCAAAGATATGGTGCAAACACTCTACGTGAAACAATAATGAAGTATGGTATGACGCGGAAGATGTATTATTGCCCGTCTACTGTCGATAACACGGATGCCAACTGGAACATGGATGGCGTTGGTGGCGGTCATTTTGCTCCAGGTTATTGTTCCTTCTTTAACGTTATCTCGACTGGTAGATTACCGGCTGATATACCGAAAAGGATAAGTAGTGCAGAAGCGGACTGGTTATTAATGGCAGACGTTATAAGATTCAGAAATGGTGTTTGGCATACTGTTAATCATGGTACCATGTCTAAACCAGCCGGCGGCAATATTCTTTATGTTGGCGGAAACGTCAAATGGAAGCCATGGGGAGATTATGATCAAGCTAATTACATAAGCCCCGTAGCCACCACTGATCGTTTTTACGCTTGGTAGAACAACATAAATAAATTAATAATAAACATTCGAAGAAAAGTGTAAAGATATAGCGTTGTTCAAGATTTGTGTCATTTGCTTGAAAAATATTAGTTTAGAAAGCAAATGGCACGATTTTTATAAGCTTACAGATTTTAAAAATATGGTTAAGAAAAAAATAAAATTTGGAATAATCGGCGCAGGCTTGATGGGCAGAGAGTTTGCCAGCGCGTGTGCCCGCTGGTGTCATTTGACGGAAATGAAAGCGAAGCCGGAACTGGTTGCGGTTTGCGATAAAAATCCGGGACTTTACAGTTGGTATGAGGATAATTTCCCTTCAGTAAAACAGATTACTGATGATTATCACGAATTACTGGCTAATCCGGAAGTGGAAGCTGTTTACTGCGCGGTACCGCATAATTTGCATGAGCAGTTTTATTGTGATATTATCAAAGCCGGTAAACATCTGCTTGGTGAAAAACCTTTCGGTATTGATAAAAAGGCTAATGACGCTATAAGCAAATGTATCAAAGAACATCCCGAAGTATTTGTCAGATGCAGTTCGGAATTTCCATTTCATCCGCCTATGCAGCGTTTGGGAAAAATGATTGAAGATAAGTTTTTCGGTCAAATAATTGAAGTTAATTCCGGATTTCTGCATTCGTCAGATCTGAATCAGAACAAAGTAATCAACTGGAAACGGATGATTGACTTTAATGGCGAATATGGTTGTCTCGGAGATTTGGGAATGCATCCCTGCCACATGCCTTTTAAGGCTGGCTGGTATCCTAAAAATGTCAGAGCGATACTTTCAAATATTGTCAAAGAACGCCCAGACGGGAAAGGCAATATGGTGCCCTGTGAGACATGGGATAACGGAACTATGTTTTGTGAAACGGAAGACCCGGATACAGGGGAAATGTTTCCGATGACAATCAAGACTCAGCGTATTGCGCCAGGTGAAACTGATACATGGTATTTTGAAGTAAAAGGAATGAAAGGCTGCGGGCGCTGGAACAGCAAAAAGCCGCGAACACTTGAAATTCTGGAATACAATGGTGGAGATCAGGCATGGCAGCAGATTGATATGGGCGCACAAGTGGCGTTTCCTGGAATAACCGGGGGGATATTTGAAATAGGATTTTCCGATACCATTCAGCAAATGTGGGCGGCATTCATTTATGAGTTGACCGAAGGTAAACCCAAAAGTAAATTTGCTTCATGTGTTACGCCGGAAGAAACAGCTTTGAGTCATCGTTTATTCAGCGCGGCACTAAAATCTCAGGAAAATCATAGCACAGTAGATATTGACAAATTGCCATAGTATAGTATTAATATATAAAGGAAATTTGATGAAAACACAGAATATACGGCAAAGATTTGAATCCGCGCTAGCTGGTGAAGTTATTAACCCGCCGGTTTACGCGGTCTATGACTGGTTTGTTAATAATCGCCCCGCAGTTGACTGGGAATCTTTATTTGAAGCAGGATTGGGACAGATTAACCATGCCAATCTGGTCAGGCATGAACACCCTAATTTTAAGATTGTTGAAACCAGCTCGGAACAGGATGGCGAGCTTCGCCGTGATGTCCGTTGGGTTACCGACAGGGGAGAGCTACACGAGTGGTATCTGGGCGAATGGCGACAGGAACATTTTATCAAAACACCTGAGGATTACAAAATAATGACATATGCTCTCGCAGGAGTCCGGGTGATTGCTGATGAAAAAGCTTTCCTGGATTCTGAAAGAGCTCTTGGCGACCGTGGTATTACTCTGGGGCAGCTTCATGGCTTGGGAATGGGGCGCACGCCCTTAATGGTTTTGCAGATAGACTGGGTCGGGCTGGAACAGTTTTCCATGGATTTGGCTTACGAGACACCTGAGTTACTGGAACTTGTTAAAATTATGACCGAAATCAAACTGGAAGAAATACGCCAAGCCGTTAAGACTCCGGCTAAATATATTAAACTTTGGGAAAACCTTTCTATTGAAACGTTGGGGCCGATGTATTATCAACGCTATCTTGTGCCACTCTATAAACAAATCCTTGAAATTATGAACAAGGCCGGAAAACGATTGCATGTTCATTACGATGGACGGCTCAAAGCCATTTCGGAGGACATTGCAGAACTCGACATAGATGGCATTGATTCATTTACGGAAGCACCGGAAGGAAATATAACAACAGTTGAAGCAAGAAAACTCTGGCCTGAGAAATTTCTCTGGCAGAATATCAACCTGAATTGGTATGAAATGCCTGCTGATAA
>DAOWBJ010000218.1 GCA_030634125.1 Victivallales bacterium | reverse complement strand
CCAATACATTCTTCTCGGGCAGTCCGACCGTGGAGATGTTGAGCGTTTAGGTGAAGCTTTGGGTTTATCCGGTGCCGTTAAGGAAGCGGTTTTAAATTTCGAGACCCCGGCAAATCTGTCGGAAAAAGAACGCTATGCGGCATTTGCGCAGGTAACGAAAAAAAAATGGTCTTACAGCCGGAATCGGCAGAAATTATTTAAATAAAAAAATGTTAACAATGCTTTCGGGCAAACAAAGAAAGGAGCAAGACAAATGAAAAAAATCGAGAACGACAAGAATGTCTTTGATGAAATTGATAGAGACATAGACCAATTTAAAACAGCAATAAAACTATCCAGGCTTAAGAAAACACTAAAAATCCAGATGAAAATACTTAGAGGACTAATTATTTTTCTGTTTATACTTTCTGCAAGCTTTATTTGTCTTGGTATCTTCAATGGACAGAATATAGCCGACATAGCAATGGGAATAATATGTTTAATTTTAGCTATTCAATGTTTAGTATTTTTAAAAATAATTTCAAAATCACAACCTAAAAAAGGAGAAAAAAGATGAATAAGAAGTTCAAACAAAGGTTTTATGCGGTGGTATTATTTTTTGCGCCGTTTTCGCTGATGGCTGGTGATTTCAAAGCACCCGTGGGAAAAATTCTTGGTTTCCTTACCGTAATGGCATTTCTCAGTTGTATTGGTTTTTTTATTGACGGGCTCTGGCAGTGGAAAAGCGGCGGCAACTACATCCGAGATATTATTATTATTACAGCCATAGCGGGAACATTTATTATCTGCAAACTCATATTTACAGCCTTCGGACTTGGAGAGGCTGTTGTTAATCCAACATTTTAAAAAAGGAACATTTACAATGAAAAAATTATTAGTCTTAGTTGCTATTTTATTAGCAGTTTCAATCGTATCATATGGACAACTTGAAGACCCGCCAACGGAACCGTCTGACCGGGATTGGGAAGTTGTTCCTAACATTATATCGGGCGGTTATAGTGATCAGGAGGGCGCTTATATATATAAACTATTCAATGTGTACTCATGTCCAACCCTCGAATATGATTACAGCCGTTATTATACCAGTTATTATCAAGCCATAATTAATATTGGCTATGGTGAGTTTCAAAAATATGGCGGTGGTGCGTTAATACTTGAAGATACGCGAGGTGGGAAAATATCAAAAATCAATGAAAACCTGGGCTATATCATATTCACGCGCGACTGGTGACTCGACAACGCAGCCAACTGAATATACAGGCAGTTTTGGTCCTGCATACGTATATAAAAAAGAATCTATTCAGGCAATGTCCATTGCGTTTTCAGCCGAAAGCTATACCGCACAAGAAGGACAAAAACTTTCAGTTAATGTTTTTGTGATTGGTGGTAGTGGTCATTATTATGGCAAATCGGTTAAGCCGGTTTTTTTAAAGACGGTGGGATTGCTTGCGTATGAGGGAATATGTTATGATCCTGTACAGACTTCAATTTCTGTTGTCGTCAAGGACAAAGTTACCGGTCAGCAATGTGTAGCTTCTGTGGATATAATTATCACCGAAAAGACTGACGAGCCGATTGTAGTTGTGCCTGACGCGCCGGACAACCCGGATAATCCCGATACGCCGGACGTGCCGGAATATCCGGTTGTAGTTATACCAGGCCAGGAAGCTACAGACCCAAGTAATGATGATAACGACGAGCCGGTTTATGTTGTGATAGACAACAATGAAATTTCTGATACAGATAAAATTATCGTTACCGATGACGGAGTTACTACTATCCGCAAAAACAATAATGAGCTTGCGATTTTCCTGGGAATGTTTGGAGCAATCACCGGCTTGAATGGAAGTGCGGTTACTGGCTTGGCGGCTCACGAGCTCGCCCCTGATAATTGGACTGATCCCGAAAAAGCCGGGCTGGCCGCAGCTACTGCCGCAACGTCTTTTATTATTGGCAAATCTATTGCTGGCAGTGCAAAAAAGAACCAGGAAAAAGCATTTCAGAACGGCTTCAAGGATGGGATGGCTTACGGAGCACGTCTCCAATTTGAAATAGTTCAGGCAATGCAAAAAACGAATAATTCATCCAGAGTTACATACGCACTTCCTGTTCCGATACAGGGAAGCAAAAAAGTTCCTTATAACGTTTACCTAGAGGTATCAGAATGAAAAAAATTATGATTCTACTAATGGGAATAATCGTTTTAAAAGTATCTGCCCAAATGGCTGTACATGATGAAACGAACCGGCAACAACTGTACTTAAACGCCAAAGCTCAAATTGCGGCGGTCGAAAACAGTAGAAAATGGCTTGACCTGATAATTAAGCATACTGGAAATACCTACAATGTTTCAAATTCTATTGATGAAATAATAAAACAGTTCAAGAAAGATTTCCAAATTTTCACGAAGAAGGTCGGTGATCCGCAGTTGATTGATACAGGCGTACATTCCTCCGGTGAAGCCAAGGTGATTAAAAACCTTAGTTTGCAGAATATCCGCAATACCGCAAAAAACGGCAAAGACTTAAAATCTTACGATTCTGAAGCCCTTTATGGAGCTGAAAGCAAGCCTGAATTAAAGTATCACGTCGCCGAAGCCGCATACGTTAATTTTGAAAGGGTTTTAGCTGAAAACCGTGATACCAAACGAAGTTTGATTGTCAAGCGTGGCGCACTTGCCTTGGGATTAAAAAATGCGCGTTCATTGGCTGAAGCTGGAAAAATCAGTGCTGCTTTGCAGGTGGTCAACGGTAAACTTGCAACTATTCAGGAACAGGAACAGCAGGCATTCAACAAGCTCTTAGCTATTCAAGTCCGAAACGAGCAGAAAGAAAAACTCAATACCAAGGCAAAGTCCAGGCAGAGAATGCTGGAGTTTCTTAACGCCGATCCTTTGCAGAATTCACCGGGGAGTAAAAAATAATGACTGATGAAATGGTCAATATTATAAGCGGATATCTAAGGTATTTTTCCTATGCCTCAATTACGGGGGCGTTTCTCTTTGGCGTTTTCAAAGCGCGGGCAACGGGACTTGCTGAACGTATTATATTTACCGCTTTTTTGACCGCTTTTATTGCCTTTTACAATCCTATTGTTGACGATGGTACAAAGATATTTGAGGACATGACGGCGGCCAGCGACAGCAAGATTGACGCTTATTTGAACAGGTGCCGGACAGTTCGTTTTGAGGGCGATAGCGGTTTTATTGACGATTTCATCACCTCATTGCAGGCGAACTTTTTTAAAGTCCTGCTTTCATGTACTTTTGTTCTGCGTTTCATATCGGGATTTATACAAATGTTTTTCATTGTAGCTTTTAAAATCATGGCTCCTATTGTATTGGGGCTTTCCGCATGGGAGGTCTTTCGCAGTAGATTGTATCAATTCATTACCTATACGCTGGCAGTAATGATGTGGAGCATCGGCTATCAGATAGCGGATATTTTCATACTCAAGGGAATAGCGCTTATCGGGGTTCCGAGTGCTTTGAACTCCTCGGCGGGGGTAATGGTTGTTTCAGGCGGCGGCGCACTTATAGGGCTGCTCGTATTTTTACTCGCGCTTTTAATTGGAATGTGCATTTTTTATATTCTTACTCCGGTTCTCATGTTTTCGATATTGAGTGGCGCCAATCCCGGAACTGCGGTTATCAGCAATATGCGAACTGCTTCATTAGCGTCGATGGCGGTAAGTCGGCCCATTTCCATGCTGGCCCGAAAAAGTGTCTCCAAAGCATCAAACTCTACAAATCAAAACAGAACAACAAGCCAAAGCAGTCCGAACGCAAATAAAAATAACACAACAACGCCCGCCGTGTCCTTAAAATCCGTCACGCAGGCAATGGGGAAAAAGAAATGAGTCATTTTAAAAATCATTATTTACAGAGTCGTTTGTATTTAAAAATCGCGATTTTCCTGGGCTTAGTGAGCATAGCCCAGCCGGTATTAATCATTATGCTTTTACAGGAAGCTGACGAGAAAAAAGTAATCGTCATGGATAATGCTGGCAATTTTCATCTGGTAAAATCCAAGCCATTTAAGGACGCTCAAAAACTGCAAATTGAATG
>DAOWBJ010000093.1 GCA_030634125.1 Victivallales bacterium | reverse complement strand
GCGCAGTTTTTATTAACGCTAGAAACCAGCGTTCTGCTGCCGAATCTGGCATGTTCACCTTGAAGCATAATCATTATTTTGGCAAGGTCCGCCGTCGCGGGATTGATGCGGTTGCCGCGGAGTTGATGGAAAAAGTAATTATTTTTTTGTATTTCCTTCATTCTTGGATATTCCGTGTTGGATATTGGATATTCAATCTTTTTTTATATCTCATTTCTGTGGCGGTATATGCTCTGGCATATTCCCAGTCCGCACATTGCGGAAATTATGAACGAACCGCCGTAACTGACAAATGGTAATGACAAACCTGTTACCGGGGTTAAGCCCGCACTCATTCCCATGTTGATGAAAGAATGCGCCAGGAATATCCCGGTCATGCCTACCGCGATATAACGCCCGAAATGATCCGGTGTTAAAAATGCCGTTCGCAGCATCGAATAAAATAATAAAATGTAGAGCGTAATCAAAGCTAAACAACCTGAAAATCCCGTTTCCTCAGCAATTACTGAAAAAATAAAGTCATTATTTGAAACCGATTGCGGCAGATAACCTAAAGTATTTTGTGTTCCCTGTCCAATGCCTTTGCCATGCATTCCGCCTGAGCCTACCGCCAGCTTCGCCTGGAATTGGTGGTAACCGCGATTATTTAAATCACGTTCAGAATCTAAAAATGTTAAAACCCGTTCTTTTTGATAATTTTTCAACAAAGGACGAATCTCATAAATTTCATTTATTATTTCAGCACCTAAAACGACCAGTACAAAGCTTGACGCGATTATAATATAACGCCAGCGCAAACCGGCCGCGAAAATAATAAATGCGCTCAGGGGCAGAAGTATCAGAGAACTGCCGAGATCCGGTTCTATGGCTATTAACAGAAACGGCAGTATTATCACCCCGCTGATGATGAGCATATTACGAAACTTGTTAATGTTAAACCCGTGCGTTGAGAGCAATGAACTTAGAAAGAGAATGACGCTTAATTTTGTCAGTTCCGATGGCTGTAAACGCAAGCCGATTGACCTGAAAATAAGCCAGCGCTGCGCTCCGTTGATTTTGGGACCGAACAATAAAACCGCTATCAGCAATAATATTGTCAAAGCATAAAAAACTACAGTAAAAGGCTTTAGGTTGCGGTAGTCGAAACCCGCGAAAAAGAACCATGCCGGAATACTGACAGCTATCCATTTTATTTGTTTTATCCAGGCACCCGCTGCGGTCGGGGTTCCGACTTGTTCGCCGGTGGAATAAATGAAAATCAAGCCTGTTATCAGCAAAGAAACAATAGCGAAAATTTGAATATAATCATAGTCTTTCAGATAATTTAATAATTTTCTGAAAGTCGTGTCATGAGCATATTTTTTTTTGTGCAAAACAGCCATAGAAAAAATTACTTATCCAGTGAACAATTGTTTTGAATTGCTTTTACTATAGGAGACTTAAAGATGTTTTCCAATTGTTGTCTGCATTTTTTTCCGGTTCTTTTGCGAACGCTGAATTCGGGGTTTAAAACCATTGTGGCATGTGCAAGATGATAAATAAATTTTGCCATTTCCCATGGAGATATGACATTCATCTTGTAATTTGCGGCTTGCAGTTTAATATAAATTTCCTGACCGCAGGTAAAAGATTTTTCAGGATCAAAAAAAGTTAAATTTTCCTTGCGGATAATTTCTGTACGGTAAAGAGCGCAAATCGCCCGGATATAAAAAGGTTTATCCAGCCCCTTGCGGCGGCGAATCCATTCTTTAACGTCAGTACATTTCTTTAATAAAATTTCCCAGCGGGGCTTCAAATCCAATTTGCCGCCGCCGGCACAAACGGTGTCAGAAGGGCATTGCTCAACAAAATCCTTTAACCAGCCGTCTTTGTGAACGATGGTGTCAGAATGCATCCCCAAAAAGAATTCATTTTTGCATGTGGCAAAAGCCAAATCCATAGCCGTGCCTTGAGCCCATGAACCTGTTCTGGTCATTTCTTCAGTCGGGCGTTCGATCAGGGTAATCCAATCAAGAGTTTTCAGGTAATCCAATGAAGCGTCCGCGGAACCATTGTCAACGACAATTACTTCGTATGGATAATGGGTGTATTTACGGATACTCCGCAGGCAGAGCCGGGTCAACTCCTCTGTTTTGTAGTTGACCAGACAAATAGTTACTTTTCCCGGTACGAGGCTGTCTTTTGAATTACACACTGAAAGTCTGTTCGCGTTTAGGTCCTACTGAAATAATTCCGAGTTCTGAATCGACAAGTTCAGCGATGCGTTCCAGATATTTTTTAGCGTTTTCCGGCAAATCATCCCATTTACGGATTTCCGTAGTCGGGCAATTCCAGCCCGGCATGCTTTCGTAAACAGGTTTTACTTTTGTCAGTTCTTCCGAAGACGTAGGCATGTCTTTAGTGATTTTGCCGTCGATTTCATAAGCTGTACAGATCTTGAGTTCAGAAAGATCGTCCAGAACGTCCATTTTAGTCATAGTCAATTTGTCAACGCCATTCACCATGCAGGAATAACTGCACGCTACCGCGTCAAACCATCCGCAGCGGCGCGGACGCCCGGTTGTCGCGCCGAATTCACCGCCGGCCTGACGTAATTCTTCGCCTGACTGGTCGAGTAATTCAGTCGGGAAAGGTCCTTCACCGACGCGGGTTGTGTAAGCTTTCATTACGCCCCAGACGGTTCCGATATGCCTGGGAGCGATACCGGCGCCTGTGCAGGCTCCGCCGGTCGTTGTGTTACTGCTGGTTACATAAGGATAAGTACCGTGGTCAATATCCAGCCACATACCCTGAGCACCTTCACACAAAATCTTTTTGCCGGCTTTGATCGCGCGGTTAACGCTCAATACAGTATCTTTCACAAATGGCGCGAGGTATTCGGCGGCGGCTTTGACTTTAATCCATTCCGTGTCGATGTCCAATTGATCAGCACCCGCTTCGGCGAAAATTTTATTATAGTTTTCAGCCTGTTCACGGAAAAGTTTTTCCAGTTTTGTCAAATTTGTCAATTCAGTACCGCGAATACCGACGCGATGAGCTTTATCGGCATAAGCCGGCCCGATGCCGCGTTTGGTAGTGCCGATTTTCTTGTCGCTTGAACATCTGGATTCTTTCAAAGCGTCCATTTCTTTGTGATATTGGAAAATAAGCTGTGATTTACAGCTCAGTTCGATAACTGATACATCCAGTCCGCGTCTGGAAAGTTCCTGCATCTCTTCTGCCAGTGAAACCGGGTCAACCACCAGTCCATTGCCAACAATACAAGCAACTCCCGGGCGGAAAATACCGGACGGCACAAGATGCAGAACATATTTTTCTTTACCGATTTCAACAGTATGACCAGCGTTATTGCCGCCCTGAAAGCGGACGACCATATCAATATCGCGCGTTAATACATCAATTAACTTACCTTTACCTTCATCGCCCCATTGAGTTCCAACTAGTACGTCTACAGACATTTTTTTCGTTCCTGTTTGCTTATGGTTATATGTAAAAATAATTTATATTTATAGTGTGAAAACAATCAAAAAAACAATGTATATCAAAAATACTTAAAAGCAAATATCTATCCAACAAAAAAAGGAAAACCATAACGGAATACATTTTTTTTGTTTAAATCTATTATGTCAGTACTTTTTTTTTGTAAAAGCAACCGTATATTATTATTATCAACAACAATTTTAAGGATCACTATGGAAAAAATAGAAAATGTCGCGATAATCGGCTTGGGTCTATTGGGAGCTTCTTTGGGGATGGCTTTGCGGGGCAGGACTTACCGCCGCCTGGGGTGGACCCGCCGGAGCGAGGTTCGAAGCTGGGCGCTGGAAAATAATGTCATTGATGAAACCCGCGACGATATAAAGGAATTGCTGGCAAAGGCTGATTTGACGATTTTGTGCCTGCCGATCCCGCGGGTAATGGAATATATCGAAACATACGCTGATTGCTGGAAACCCGGCGCGATGGTTAGTGATATCGGCAGCGTTAAGGAAGTTATCGTTAATTGCGGCGAGAAATTTTTAACTCCGCTTGGCGTTAATTTCGTCGGCGGACACCCGATGGCCGGAACTGAAAATAGCGGACCTTACGCCGCTTTTGAAAAACTTTACGTTAACGCGGAGGTATTTGTCACAAAAACTGATAATACTTCCATTGAAGCTTTAAATCACGTCAAGGAATTTTGGGAATCTATTGGCACAAAAGTAGTTGTGACAGCTTTGCGGGAACATGATAGTTTAGTGGCTCACACCAGTCATATTTCGCATATTCTGGCTCTTGCCCTGACTGAAGCTGTTCTGGACTGCGATCTGGAAACTTTAGCTTTGCGCTATTCCGGCTGTGCTACCGGGTTCAGAGACACTTCGCGAATTACTTCGTCATCACCGTCGATGTGGCGCGAAATTATTGAAAATAATCAGACGGCAGTCCTTGAAGTGCTCAAAGAATTCGGAAAACGCTACACGAATCTCAGCGAAATTATTAAAAATAAAGATTACGATAAACTGGAAGCAGAATTCGCTAAAGGTAAAAAAATGCGCGATGCCTGGATGGAATATAAAAAGGGATAATTGAAAATTGAGAATTGAAAATTGAAAAATATTATATCAATAAAGAACGCGAAAGTTTTTTTGGGTGGAAAAGTTGTTTTAAAGGATTTTAACTGGCAGGTGAAATCAGGAGAGCATTGGTTTATTCTGGGTGCTAACGGTGCCGGGAAAACTACGCTGGTCAAAGTTTTGATGGGCTATGCCTGGCCGGTTTTCGGAGCCGAAGTTGAGGTTTTGGGAGCTCGTTACGGGAATGTGAATTTGTCGGAATTGCGCAAAAATATTGCCTGGGTAAGTCCTTTTATGCAGCGCTGGACTTCCGGTGAATGGGATGCTTTGCAAATGGTTATTTCCGGGATTGATGGAACTTTGGGTTTGTTCCGTGATTATACTGACGATGAAAAATCTAAAGCGATTGACATCATGAGTGCTTTGGGCTGCGGTCATCTGGCGGAGCAGAAAATGGACGCGATGTCTTCCGGCGAACAAGTTAAAATTTTAATCAGCCGCGCCTTGATGCATGATCCTGAATTAATGATTCTGGACGAGGCATGCGTTCATCTTGACCTCAAGAGCCGTGAGCTTTTGTTAGAAACTATAAATGCTTTCGCGCAGCGCGAAAACGCTCCGGCAATTATTTTTATAACTCAGAGAATTGATGATATACTGCCGGTATTCCAGCGGGGAATGATTTTAAAAGCGGGAAATATAATTGCCAAAGGTGAGCGTGACGAAATTTTGAGTGAAGATAATTTATTCAAAGCTTACGATATGCCGGTAAAATTAAAAACAAATTCCGCAGGCAGGATGTGGCCGGTGATTGAATAATTAATTATTAATACTTTTGCAATAATTGTTTGTTTATGGCGTTTAATTTTATATATCTTTAGCACGGGTTAAGACCTAATATTTATTATTGAACTTAGACAGCTGATAAAGTAAGTCAAAGAAATCTACCGCTTGCGGTATAAATCTGTTTAACTGTGGGCTTTTTAATGGAAGAAGCTAAAAAAGAATGTAGTTTGTGCCATGACACTGAATGTTTGACTCAGTGGGGAATATTTGTGATTTATCTTATGGCGGTCAGGGGTCCCTTGCTGATAATTATTGTTTCTTTGATTGGCGCGATTGTATATTCCTCGTATTTTTACCTCTTGTTTGCCTTCGGATTAATTTTACCGCTTGCACAAGCTGATTTTAGAATGTATCTTTACCCTGTAGCCCTTATTTCAAAACTGGCAGGGAAAAAAATGAATTGCCCGAAATGCAATTCTCAAGGAGGAATGTTTAGGCAATTTGACAAATAAAGTATAGAGATTTACCTGTTAACTTCAGTAAAGAGAGAATACATTATGACTAAAAAAAACCGCAATTTGCCGACTTTTACGATTCAGGAAGGTTACGGGAGCACTCGTGAATATATCATGACAAAAAACACCGCCGTTATCGGGCGTGATCCTGAATGTGATATTATAATCGCTAAAGGTGAGGCCTCCCGGCAGCATGCTAAAGTTACGCGCAAAGACAACAACTTTTTTATCGAAGACCTGGGGAGCGTTAATGGAATCTTTTTGAATTCCATGCCGACTTCCGGGAAACAGCAGATCAAGCACCAGGATATAATCCAGATCGGTTCAAGTATGCTGGTATTCAATGATCCGAATAATTCGGTGCTTGACTATGATTTTCAGGATACTCAAACTAAAACTGTTGAAAGCATGAATTTTTCTTTTGACTTCATAAAATATGTTGTACAAAAACTTGAAGAGAATATCGGTATTGTATTTAAAGGAAAACCGGATGTGATCCGCAACGCGATCGTCTGTTTATTCGCTGACGGACACCTCCTGCTTGAAGATATGCCCGGAGTCGGCAAAAGTATTCTGGCTCAAACACTGGCTAAATCTATTCAGGGAGTTTACAGAAGAATTCAATTTACGCCGGATATGCTGCCCTCGGATGTTACCGGAATGAATATTTATGATGAAGGCGTTAAGCAGTTTAAGTTTTTGCCGGGACCGATTTTCGGTAATGTGATTCTGGCCGATGAAATCAACCGTACAACTCCGCGAACTCAATCAAGCCTGCTCGAATGTATGTCTGAATCGGTGATCACCATTGACGGAAAGGCTCATGTTCTGCCCAAACCATTTT